>JBEKVA010000509.1:0-2852 GCA_049514475.1 Spirochaetia bacterium | reverse complement strand
CTGCGCCTTGAACCCGCCAAGCTGACCGCTGCTCTGGGGCGTGAGGCCGATGTGACCGATGACGAGGATTCCCGCGTCGGTGATCGCCCTGATCTTGTCGACGATGCGCCTGCCGCCTTCCAGCTTGATGGCGTCCATCCCCGCTTCCTTGAGGAAGCGGCCCGCGTTGCAGATCGCGTCATAGACTGACGTCTGGTAGGACATGAATGGCATGTCCCCCACCACGAAGGTCTTCATCGCTCCCCTGCGAACCGCCTTGCAGTGAATGATGCACTCATCCATTGTGACAGGGATCGTGCCGTCATACCCGTACACCACCATCCCGAGCGAATCTCCGACAAGGATCATGTCCATTCCGGCGGTCTCGGCAAAGTGGGCAATGGGATAATCGTAAGCGGTTATCCAGGTGAGCTTGACGCCGTCCTTTTTCATTTTCAGGAAATCGAGACGGCCCTTTTTTTCTCTCTTGTCATTTTCCATACTTTCCTCCTGCGGGACCCTGACCCTTCATACAGATATACTCCTTTCGCGTCTGGCGCGCTATACTGTGGTACACACACGAACAGAGGACGGACGAATGAAGGACCTGGTGCAGAGGGTTGCAATCGTGACGGGCGCCTCCCGGGGGATCGGCAGGGCAATTGCCCTCTGCCTGGCGGAGGAAGGCTGCACGGTGGTGGTCAACTACCGCTCTTCCGCCGCGGCGGCAGAAGAGGTGGCCGCGGAGGCGGCGCGCAGGAGCCAGGCGGCAAGCTTCGCTTTCGCGGCGGATGTGACCAGCGAGACCGAGGTGACGGCCATGGTACGGGAGACAGAGCGGCAGTTCGGCCGCATCGACATCCTGGTGAACAACGCCGCCATTTCTCAGCACCTGAGGTTTCTTGACATTGCCCCCCAGGACTGGACGCGGATGATCGAGGGAAATCTCGGCAGCGTCTATCTCTGCTGCCGGGCGGTTCTCCCCGTGATGATGCGGCGGGAGAGCGGCCGTATCATCAACATCTCATCGACATCCGGGATCACCGGCGGCACCTCCGGCGCGCATTATGCCGCTGCCAAGGGAGGGGTGATCTCCTTCACCAAGGCTCTCAGCAGTGAGTTCGCCCCCCGGGGAATCACGGTGAACGCGATCGTCCCGAGCAAGATCGAGACCGACATGCTCAGGGAAGCTCTCGATGAAAAAGCCAGGGAGGAGCTGAAACGCAGGATCCCCGTGCGCCGGCTGGGCACCCCCGAGGAGATCGGGGCCCTTGCGGCGTTCCTCGCTTCGGATCGCGCCGGCTACATCACAGGCGAGATGCTCGTTGCCTCGGGGGGATACCGGTAGCATCTTTTGGTGCATGAGATCAAGAGTACGCGCGCTATGCACCGTTCTTGGCGCATCCCTGCTCCTCTCTGGTGTCGGTCTCGCCGCACAGTCGGTGGGCACGGCGCTGGCTCCCACGGTTCCTCTCACGGAAGGCCCGTTCTATAAAGCGGGCTCTCCGGAGCGCACCCAGCTGGCCTCCGCCGATGCCGCCGGTCGATACGACAACAGCGGCTTTCGGTTTCGGGGACACCAGCTCACTGACGCGCGCGGGCGCTACATCCTGGAAACCGTGATGCCCGGCGAGTACCCCGGCAGGACCGAGCACGTCCACGTGAAGCTGCGCGCCCCCGGCGGGAAGATTCTCACGACGCAGATATTCTTTCCGGGCGCCAGGGGCAATGATTCTGATCCGATATTCTACAGGAGCCTCGTCATTTCGCTGGCGGCAGGCGGCGCCAGCGGGCACATCGATTTCGCCATCCCCGGCCGCTGATCCTCCCGTTCCCGCCGCGGGCGGCCGGCTAAGAACACCCCCGTCCTGTACTGCCGGAAGGCCGCGGCATCGTCATCCCTGTATCCAGTCAGCCGACCGGCTGGTCGTGTGGGATTACTTCGGGCTGGCCGGCCGGCCCCCTGAGTACACAACCGAGGTGGCCCGGTCCTTGAAGAGCCTCGGCGCCGACAGGCTCATCCAGAGCACTGGCAGGTGCTGTCGGATATATGGACTGGCCAGGGGAAGTGACAAGTGAGGCGCGGCTGTCCTCTGCCCCCTGTTGAATGCCGCCTCTCCGCTGGGAGAGGAACCAGAGATAGAGCCGCGAATCATGGTAGGTGATCGACCAGCACTCGTGGGCAAAGTCCGGGTACACCGTCAGCCGCACGTTGCCGCCAATGCTGCGCAGGGCCGCGGCCATCTTCTCCGACTCCTCCAGCGGCACGTTCTGATCAAGGGCGCCGTGGAAGGCCCACACGGGGATGTCCCGCAGCCGTGGCACATCCGAGATGTCGCTCATGCCGCACACCGGAGCGATTGCGGCAAAGACGTCGGGGAACGCGGCGGCGGTCTGCCACACGCCGAACCCTCCCAGGCTGAATCCCGTCAGGTAGACCCGGTCACGGTCAATTCTCAGGGAGGCTTCGATGCTGTCGAGCATCGCCATCAGCGCCCCCGGTGACCAGTGGGCGTTGCTGGGGCACTGCGGGAATACCGCTATGAACGGGAGCGTTCCCTCGACGTCGACGATCGTGAATGCGGCCACGCTTTTCAGCAGCTCGGGGTTGTCGCCGCGCTGATCGGTCCCATGGAGGAACATGATGAGGGGGAAGCCCGCCTCGGGGCTGAGGTAATACGCGCGGGGAACGTAAAGAAGAAAGTTGATGTGGTCGGGCCCTACCCCATGGAGCTTCAGGCGATGAATTGATTCCCCGGGAGGAAACACGGAGGCCGGCCCCGGCCCGGAGGCAAACACCCTGGCGGCCGCCGCGGCTGCCAGCACCAGACACACAATCGTCACGCGAAGCTTCATCTGGGCCAGACCTCCGT
>JBEKVA010000508.1:0-2852 GCA_049514475.1 Spirochaetia bacterium | reverse complement strand
GGCTCCTGAACAGCACCTGGCCCGCGCGCGCCGGCACGGCATCCCTGATGATCATCGTCGACGGCAGGGACTCGGATGACACCCTCGCGCAGGCGTCGGCCATCGGGGAAATCGCCGAGAAGAGCGGAGCGCTGGATGTCCTTCTCACCGACCAGAAGGCGCGCCAGGCGGAAATACTGGCCCTGCGCAGCATGCTCTACGAGGCCCTCAGGCCGCAGACGGTGGAAGGCTTCGACGTGTGCGTTCCCCGCTCGGAAATCGCCGCTCACGTGTCCTTCGTGCATGCATTGGAGGAGCGGATCGGCATCCCCATCCCCACCTACGGCCACGCGGCAGACGGCAACGTGCACAGCCATACGCTGAAGACACGGCTCGATGACGGCCTCTTCGGGGAGGAGATCCCCGGGTGGCCCGAGAAGAGCGCCGCCGCGAAGCGGGAGCTGTACAGGGACGTGGTGGCCCGCCGGGGGGTCATTTCGGGAGAGCACGGCATCGGGCTGGCCAAGAGGGACTACCTGGCGGCCAACATCGGCCCCGCGCAGGTGGCCCTGATGCGCGCCATCAAGAAGGCGCTGGACCCGGCGGGTATCCTCAACCCCGGAAAGATCTTCGAGCTCTGACCGCCGACAGCCATTGATCGCATCCGCCCCAGCGCTGAGAAGGCCCGCTTCCGTGAGTATATTCTAAGCCAGGAGTTTTTCTTGCACCTGGACATCAGCGGTTCCCGTTTCATCGACGAGCACGGCCGCACCGTCATCCTCCGCGGCATCAACCTGGGCGGAGGCACCAAGACGCCGTCACGCCCGAACGGGGCGACGCACCATGGCGAAGGATTCTTCGACACCCGCGGTGTGTCCTTCGTCGGCCGTCCCTTCCCCCTGGAGGAGGCCGACGAGCACTTCAGGCGGCTGCGCTCCTGGGGATTCACGTTCCTCCGCTTCGTGGTCACCTGGGAGGCGATCGAGCACGCGGGTCCGGGCATATACGACGACGCCTACCTCGAGTACGTGCTGGCCCTCGTGCGCAAGGCGCAGGAGCACCAGCTGGCAATGTACATCGACCCTCACCAGGACGTGTGGTCGCGCTTCACCGGCGGGGACGGCGCTCCGGCGTGGACCCTGGAGGCGGTCGGCATGGAGCCCGCCCGCATGCACGAAACAGGGGCTGCCATCCTTCACCAGCTCTACGGCGATCCCTTTCCCCGCATGGTCTGGCCGACGAACGTCACGAAGCTCGGGGCATCGACGATGTTCACCCTCTTCTTCGCGGGCAACGATTTCGCGCCGCACACCAGCGTGGACGGAGAGCCGGTGCAGGAGTACCTGCAGCGGCACTACTGCGCCGCCATGGCACAGGTGGCGGCACGGCTGCGCGGCTGTCCGAACGTGCTGGGCTACGAGACGATGAACGAGCCTTCGCACGGTCTCATCGGCCACGGTCACCTGGACACCGTGGAAGGCCTGGTGAAGCTCGGCGACTGCCCCAGCCCGTACCAGTCGATGCTGCTGGGCGCCGGTTTCCCCCAGGAGGTGCCCGTCATCGACGTGCGCATCTTCGGCCACGTGCGCACGGGAAAGCGCCTGCTGAACCCCCGGGGCACCCGGCTGTGGCGGGACGGGGCCGACTGCATCTGGCGCCGGCACGGGGTGTGGGACGTGGGACCCGACGGGGAGCCGCGGCTGCTGCAGCCCGAGTATTTCAGGACGGCGGGGGGAAGGACCGTCGACTTCAGCCGCGACTACTACCAGCCCTTTGCCAACCGCTTTGCCCGGGCCATCCGCGCCGAGCACCGCGACGCGGTGATATTCCTGCAGACTGAGGTCGGCCTGCGGCCGCCGCGCTGGGGCGCCGATGACGCCCCCCGCATCGCCTGGGCGCCGCACTGGTACGACCCGGTGACGATCGTGCTGAAACGCTACTACGGGCTTCTCGCCTACGACGTGCACACCCGCAGGCTCGTGCTGGGCAGGCGCGCCATCCGTCGAAGCGTCGCGTCGCAGCTGGCCGAGTTCCGCCGGCAGGCGCAGGAGTACCTGAACGGGGCGCCGACCATCCTGGGGGAGACGGGGGTGCCCTTCGACCTTGGCGACCGCCGCGCCTACCACACGGGGGATTTCCGCGAGCAGATCGCCGCGGTGGACCGCACCATGAGCGGCATCGAGTCTAACCTGCTGAGCAGCTGCTGGTGGGCGTACACGCCCGACAACGACAACACGCACGGCGACCAGTGGAACGGGGAGGACTTCTCGATCTTCAGCCGCGACCAGCAGCAGGACCCCGCCGATCCCAGCTCGGGCGGCCGCGCCCTGGAGGCGCTGGTGCGGCCCTACGGGAGGGCCATCGCGGGAGAGCCGCGCGAGATGAGCTTCGATCGCCGCCGCGGCAGGTTCACCCTCACCTACCGCCACGATGAGCGGGTGGCTGCCCCCACGGAGGTGTTCGTCCCCGCTTTCCAGTATCCGCACGGCTACCAGGTCTCGGTCACCGACGGCAGCTATGCAGTCGACCGCGAGCAGCAGCTGGTGGCATACCGCCATTCGGCGGAGCGCCTTGTGCACACCATAGAGATAGAGCGGCGGTAGTCACAGCCCCGCGACATGCTATCATGTGTCATCGCGAGGAGGGTCCCATGTTCGAGCTGCCGGGCGCGAAAACCATCATCGAGCCGTTCCGCATCAAGGCGGTGGAGCCCATCAGGCTCCTCTCGGCCGCCCAGCGGGACCGTATCATCGGCGCGGCCGGCTACAACCTGTTCAGGGTTCCCGCGCAGGATGTGACATTCGACCTGCTCACCGACTCGGGCACCTCCGCGATGAGCGCCGCCCAGTGGGCCGGCATCATGGTGGGAGACG
>JBEKVA010000507.1:0-2862 GCA_049514475.1 Spirochaetia bacterium | reverse complement strand
CGATGTCGTGTCGGCCGAAAGGGTCCTGCGGGACGAGCTTGGTCTCGTGGAGCTGTCGCGCGCAGGGGAAGGGTCTCTGCGCATCGGGGACAGCGCGGCGCGGCCTGCTTCCATTGCCCGCGCGCTTGTCAGCGCCGGCATTGCGCTGGAGCGCCTTGTCCCTATGGAGGAGGACTTGGAACGCCACTTCATGCGGCTGACGGGAGGTGAGTCATGAGATTTTCCGGCGTGCTGCGTACGGAGCTCATGAAGCTGCATCGGAGCAAGGTGCCGTGGATAACCCTTGCCGCCTATGCATTCATGGTCGGGATTGCCGGCTTCTTCCTCTGGATGATGATGAACCCGGGCAGGGCGGAGAGCGTCGGGCTCATGGGGCAGAAGGCACGGTTCGCTTTCGCGGGAGAAAAGAACGACTGGCCGACATTCCTGTCATTCATCGTGGAAATGGGGAGCGTCGGAGGGCTCATCATGTGCTCCATCATCGTGGCGTATGTTTTCGGCCGGGAATACGCGGAGGGCACGGCGAAGAACATGCTTGCCTTGCCGGTAGCGCGGAGCAGTTTCGTCTTTGCAAAGATCATCGTGTCCGCCGCCTGGTTCGGCCTTCTGACCCTGTGGATCGTCGGGGAGACCTGGATCGTCGGCTCGATCCTGGGACTCGGCGGCATGACAAACGGGGTGTTCCTGGCGGCAACAGCGAAGCTCTTCCTGCTGGCCCTCATGTCGCTGTGCTGTGCTGTCCTGGTGGCATGGGTTGCGGTGCAATCCCGGGGCTACTTCGCGCCGCTGGGATTCACGATCTTCACCCTCGTCCTCGCGAATGTTTTCGGGCACACGGGCTGGGGGCCCTGGGCACCGTGGTCGATCGTCGGCCTCTATTCAGGGGCGGCGGGACCGGAGATCTCGATAGGCTGGGGGAGCTTCGTTGTCATGGCCGCGACATTTCTCATCGGGACCGGGCTCACCATTGCCCACGAGGTCCGCGCGGACAACGGGCAATAATCGACGATGCATTGCCGGGGCGCCGCGTACATGGCGCCCCGAACCGGGTCAAGCGGCTGGCTAGAAGTTCACCGTTGCCCCGAGGATGACAAAGAGGGCGCTGTTCGTGAGCGCGCTGGTGGTCGGGTTGAAGGCCACCGTGTACTCGCGATTGTCAGCCCCTATGTAACCGCCGATCTGGAATGTCAGGGTGAAATTGTTAACGGGCGCGTAGGAGAGCATCACCATCGGGATGGCCGACCCGTCGGAGAAATTAGCCAGCGCGTCCAGCATGAGGGTCAGGTTGGTCAGGAAAAAGCTGTTGTAGGTGATGAAGAGCGCGCCGTAGTACTGCCCATAGTAGCCGGCATGATAGTATGTGCCCAGGAACGTGGCCAGCGCAGCCGGCGTGCCTTTGAGGACCTGGAACATGTTCTGGTCGTAGCCGTCCCCGTTGTAGAAAAACTCGGCCATGACGTTGAGCCTGTCCTGTACGTCGAAGACGTCGAATGTCCGTGACAGCCCGATATCGACCTTCGGAACCACCTGGTTGCGCACCGAGTAGGCGGTGATGGTGGTGGGGTCCAGCTTGTCCTGGTTGTCACCCCAGGAGAATGCCGCCTCTCCCGTCAGGTTCAGGTTCCAGAAGAGCGGGGTCGTGAAATCGGTGCCGACGACCGGGAGCTTGTAGGGCTTCACCCAGCCGGAGAATCCAAACTCGAAGGTTCCGACCAGGAACTCCGTGCGCGCCGCGAAGGCGGCGTCGGAGATGTCCTGGATGCCGTCGAGATTCAGGAAAGTATAGAGGTGGACCTTGGGTGAAAAGACCACGTCTGAGCGGAGTCCGAACACTCCCTGCAGAAGCGCCGTCTGGTTGGTGAAGCTCTTGTGCTCGATGTTGATCAGATCTGTCGGGTTCCAGAAATAGCCTGTGCCCCACTGGAGCACCTGCTTGCCTGCCCTGAAGTAGACGGTGTTGGCGATGTTGAAGTCGACGAAGATCTCTTTCACGCCGAGGAGGGTGGTCTGGTCTTCGGAGACAATGAGCGGCGTGTTTGGAATAGGGAGGAGGGACCCGTAAGGCGCCTGGAGCGTATAGAAATGGCTGACCGGCGCCCCGTTTGTCACGTAGCCAAGGTTCAGGTCGATAAACGCGCGAAAGCTCTTCTGCAGCCGAATGTCGACGAGGAAGTCGCCCTGGAACATGTCGGCCAGCGTGTTGTCGCTCAGCCCCGTTGTGCCATTGATGAAATTGCGTGTCATGTTGTAGGTGCCGGTTGCCTGCAGGACGCCGGAAAGACCGACGCGCTCCTTCTCGATTTCCTGCTGGACATTCGGCTTCTCGGCCGTCCCCTGCGGGACCTCCACCTGGGAGGAGCCGAAGAACTCGTCTTCCGAGCCGGCGGCACCGCCCCCCCCGCCCGCCGTGCCGGAGCCTGCCGTCCCCGTGTCTGTGCTCTGCGCCCACAGCGCCGGCGTGCAGAGGGCCGCCGCGATGATGAGCCATGCGATACGTTTGATCATCGTCTGCCTTCCTACTTGCTGAGGCTTTCCAGGTACGACTTGTCGAACTTGTAGTCATCCACCTTGGAGAAGTTGATCCCCGTGATTTCGAGGACGGACACCCGCCCCTTCTCCACCTCGTCGGTGAACTTCATCAGCAGGGGCACGTAGCGGCCGTCCACGTTCTTGTAGCTGGCGTACAGGTCCGTCTCCATGAGAGTCCCGGACAGGCTGTAGCATTCCCGCTTCAGCTCCAGGTACTTGTCCCGGGTCACCCACATCACCAGCTTCGGGTACTTCACGTCGTTTACCTTCGCCGTCACTTCGATCTTGTACACCGGGATCTTTCCCCCGGCCAGGCTTTCCTCGGAAATGATT
>JBEKVA010000506.1:0-2869 GCA_049514475.1 Spirochaetia bacterium | reverse complement strand
AGGCCGGGCACGGAGGAGTCGGCGAAAATGGTGCGGCTGAGACCCACGCTGGTGCGGAAGGTTGCCAGGGGAGAGAAATCTCCCGCGACACCTGCCAGGAATCCGAGGTGGGAATAGGCATCCAGCATGAGCTTCAGGTTCGCGGCGCTGGCAGGGGCGGGCTCGTTCGTCGGCACCTTGCGGAGGAACACCCCGTGGGGCTCGAGCGCGTACCCGGTGTCCCCCGAGTTGGAAAGCTGCAGGAAGGAGAAGGCATTATCCTCCTTTGGCTTGCGCCCGACGAGGTACGTGGTTGTCTGGAGAAAAGTACCCTCGCGGCTGCGGTAGCCGAAGTTCGGGTTGAAAAAGAAGTCATCGCCGGGCCAGAAGATGCCGGGAATGTAGAGGATGGGGACCCGCCCGATATACAGGAGCGCGTTGGAGATTGCCCATTCTCCCGGCGCCAGGAGCCAGACCTGGCTGGCCTTGATTTGGTAAAATGGGTCGACGAGCATGTCACTGCTTGTCAGGCTGCCATTCTGCAGAATCACCGTGTCATTGGACAGGCGCGTCATCGTCTCTCCGCGGAAGGTGTACTTGAGGTCGCCGCCGCCCTGCTGGGTGGCCGAGCGCGTGGTTTTCCCGTCGTAGAAGACCGCCTCCGAGGTGTCCAGGTTGAAGGCAAGGCTCGCCCCGGTAAACGTGTCGGTCTTCCCCCCGCGGGTGAGGGAGTATTCCACCCCCCCTTCGGCGCTCACGCTCCTGCGGGTCTGGTTGTAGGTGACGCTGGCGGCCTTGATCACCTGCACGGAGCCCGCTTTCTCATCGTGGACCTCAAGCACAACGTCGCCCTGGAGCCGCACGTACTTCTCGTTGACGTCGGGGAGCGTGTAGTACTCGGATTCCCTCGCGGAGCGGACGATGATTGTCCGGGTGGCGGATGGCGCGGCGGCCGGCAGGGTTATCTTGTAATTGCGCGCCAGGCGATCCTGCAGGTCTTTGCGGGAGCCGTCATCCCCTATGCCCAGCTGCTGGCACCACGCCACAAGCTCGTAGTAGCTGGCACTCATGATGTCCTGGCCCAGGGAGGAAGCGGCAAGCTCCTCCGCCGTCTGCGCCTTTGCAGGTGCGCCGGGAGCGGCGCCTGCGCCTCCGCCAGGAGCGGAAGCTCCGCCAGGAGCGGAAGGAGATGTGTCTGTTATGACCATTGGAAGCGTTGGAGCGAGGGGTGCATCGGGGGTCGGGGCTGCCGCCTTCGGCGCGGGCGCGGTGGCTCCGCCGGGAGTCGGGAAGCCGCCCTGCTGCGCGGCGAGCGGGGCGGGTGCGAGCGCGATGAGCAATGCCAGCAGAGCGGCAATCATTCCTTTTTCAGGGCGCGTTTCAGGTACTTCCCCGTCCACGATCCTTCATTGCGCGCCACCTGCTCCGGAGTACCCTCGGCGACCACGCGGCCGCCGCCGTCCCCGCCCTCGGGACCGAGATCAATCACCCAGTCAGCGCACTTTATCACGTCAAGGTTGTGCTCGATCAGCGCGATGGTGTTCCCGTGCTCGACCAGCTTGTCCAGCACCTCCATGAGCTTTTTCACGTCGGCGAAATGAAGGCCCGTGGTCGGCTCATCGAGAATGTAGAATGTCCTGCCCGTGCTCCTGCGGGAGAGCTCCAGGGAGAGCTTCACCCGCTGTGCCTCCCCGCCGGAAAGGGTCAGCGCCGACTGGCCCAGGCCCACGTACCCCAGGCCGACATCGTTGAGCGTGGCCAGCTTCGGTGCAATCGTCGGGATGTGGCGAAAGAACTCCAGCGCCTCCTCCACCGTCATCTCGAGGACCTCGTGGATGTTCTTGCCCTTGTAGCGCACCTCGAGGGTTTCCCGGTTGTAGCGCCGCCCCTTGCACGCGTCGCAGGTCACGTAGACATCGGGCAGGAAATGCATCTCGATCCTGAGCGTGCCGGCCCCTTCGCATTTCTCGCAGCGGCCGCCCTTGACGTTGAAGGAGAATCGTCCCGCCTTGTATCCCTTGGCCTTGGCCTCGGGAAGCTGCGCGAAGAGGGTCCTGATCGGCGCGAAAAGCCCGACGTACGTGGCGGGGTTGGAGCGCGGGGTCCTGCCGATCGCGCTCTGGTCGATATTGATCACCTTGTCGATCTCTTCGAGCCCCTCGATGGAAGCATAGGCGCCCTCGGAGAGCCGCGTCTTTCCTATCCGGTTGGAAAGCGCGGGGTACAGAAGGTCCGACAGGAGCGTGGACTTCCCCGAGCCGGAAACGCCGGTAATTGCTATGAGCGTGCCCAGGGGAAAGCCGACGGTGATGTCCTTCAGGTTGTGCTCTGCCGCCCCCGTGAGGAGGATGCTCTTCCCGGTTCCCTTCCTCCGCTGTTTCCTCCGCTCGATGACCAGTTTCCCCGAGAGGTATTGCCCGGTGAGCGAGCGGGGATTGGCGCAGACCTCATCCAGCGTCCCCGCGGCAATGACCAGGCCGCCATGGACGCCGGCGCCCGGGCCCAGGTCCACGATATAATCGGCGGTGCGCAGCGTCTGCTCGTCGTGCTCGACCACGATGAGGGTGTTGCCGATGTCCCGCAGGTGCTTCAGCGCATCGATGAGGAGCGTATTGTCCCGCTGGTGCAGCCCGATGGTCGGCTCATCGAGGATATAGAGGACCCCGACCAGCGAAGAGCCAATCTGGGTGGCAAGCCTTATCCTCTGCGCCTCCCCGCCGGAAAGCGTGCCCGCCTTGCGCTCCAGGGTGAGGTAGGAAAGCCCCACATTTTTCAGGAATGTTATGCGCGCGGCGATTTCCTTGAGGATCTGCCGGGCGATCTTCTGCGCGGTGGGAGCCAGCGGCAGGGACTCGAAGAAGCCGGCGGCCTCCGACACCGACATGCAGGT
>JBEKVA010000505.1:0-2886 GCA_049514475.1 Spirochaetia bacterium | reverse complement strand
AAAAAGCCAATGGTGCCGAACCCGGGGAGCAGCCCCATGAGGTTTGAAAGGGCAACGTAGAAGAAGAAGACGGCGACCCAGGGGAAGATGATCCCCGCACGGGATCCGGAGACCTGTTCGGTGGTCGTGTACAGGTATTCGACGACGCCTTCGGCAACGCCCTGCGCCTTTCCGGGCACCAGGGACAGCTTTCGACGGATACCGAATACGAGGAGGAGGATCACCCCGTCAACAAGGAGCGTCGCCAGGAGCGTGTTTGTAACTCGAAATCCGGCAATGGAAAAAACCGACTCGAGCTCTGAGGACGCCATGGCACTGAGAGTATACTCAGGCACTATTTCGGAGTCAATAAAACTCGCGCTTCGAGTCGCGGAACGGACGCGCGCGTTTCACTCGCTCGCATTCACGACTTTCAGTATACTTTCCTCAAGAGCGCAGGGCCCACGGCGCGGTCGGGCCCGGAAAGGTGGGCGGGATGGCCCGAGTGAGTATTGTCGGCGGCGGCAACGTGGGTGCCAATGCCGCGTTCTTCATCGCTGAAAAAGGGGTGACAGATGTCCTCCTGGTGGACATCCAGCAGGGTCTCTCCCGCGGCAAGATGCTGGACATCATGGAAGCGGCCCCGATCCGCCGCTACCGCAATACGCTCAGCGGGTCAGACACCCTCGCCGACATCACGGGGTCGCAGATTGTTGTCGTTGCGGCGGGGGCCATACGCGCGCCGGGCATGAGACGGGAAGAGCTTCTTGCAGTGAACGTCGGCCTCATCAGGGACCTCGCTCCTAAAATTGCCCGCCTGGCGCCGGAGAGCACCGTGGTCATTGCCACGGAGCCGGTGGACTCCCTGACAACCATCTTTGTGCGGGAGTCGGGGATGCCGCGGACCCGGGTCATTGGACTCGGGGGCATCCTCGATTCTACGCGGTTGCGCGCCCTCATCGCGCGTGAGCTGAATCTTTCAATGGAAGTCGTCTCTGCGATGGTCATCGGCAGGCATTCGGATGACATGATCTGCCTGCCGCGCTACTGCAGCGTCTCCGGCGTTCCCCTCCCGCTCCTGCTGGCCCAGGACCGCATTGCCGCGATCGTCGAGGAGACGCGCACCGCGGGAGACCTCGTGGTCGAGCTGGCCAAACGATCAAGCTCCTACTACGCGCCTTCAGCCGCGGTTGCCGAGCTTGCCGACTCCATCCACATGAACCTGAACAGGGTCTTCTCGGTATCCCTTCTCCTTGACGGGGAATATGGGGTCCGGAACGTCGCCCTGAGCCTGCCGGCCCTGATCGGGGAACAGGGGGTGGTCCGCATTCTCACCCCTGAGCTCACGGATGAGGAGAAAGCGGTCTTCCTGGAGTCGGCGCGGCGTATTACGGCGGCGCTCAAGGAAAACGCGCCCGCCGCGAAAGGGAAAGTGGCAGGAGGCGCGGCATGAAAGTGTCGGTGATCGGCGCGGGAAACGTTGGTGCGAAGGCAGTCTACTACATCGCCGAAAAAAATCTCGCGGACATCGTCATGGTGGACGTCGCCGACGGGCTGGCGCGCTCCAAGGCACTGGATTTCCTGCACGCGGCGCCCCTGCGCGGCTACGAGGTGAAGATTCGCGGCAGCACGGATTTCGCCGAGATCGAAGGCAGCGACGTGGTGGTGATGACCGCCGGCATAGCGCGCAAGCCGGGCATGGACCGTATGGACCTCCTGAAGACGAACGTGGGCATCGCGCGGCAGGCGGCCAGAGAGATCGTCCGCCGCGCCCCGAATGCCGTGGTCATCGTGGTGACCAACCCCCTGGATGTCATTGCCATGGTGGTCTTGAGAGAGACGGGCTTCGCGCTGCGCAACGTCATCGGGATGGCCGGCGTGCTGGACTCCACGCGGTTTCGGTACTTCATCGCGGAGCGGCTGGGCGTGTGGCCGGGTGACGTACAGGCCATGGTGCTTGGCGGGCATGGCGATGAGATGGTGCCGCTCACCAGCTACACCTCGGTGGGAGGCGTGCCCATCGGTCAGCTGCTGGACCCCGCGAGCATCGAGCAGCTTGTGAAGCGGACCCGGGTGGGCGGCGCGGAGATCGTCAGCCTGCTGAAAACGGGGAGCGCCTTCTACGCCCCCGGCGCTTCGGTGGCCAAGATGGTGGAGGCGGTCATAAAAGATGAAAAGCGCCTTTTCCCCGCCTCTGCAATGCTGCGCGGGGAATACGGGTTCAAGGACGTGTTCCTCGGCGTGCCCGTCATTGTCGGACGACACGGTGTTGAGCGTATCGTGGAGCTTCCCCTTACCGACGCCGAGCAGAAGGCGCTGGAGGCCTCCGCTGAGGCGGTGCGCAAGGGTCTTGTCGAAGTAGAAAGTCTGTAGGAGGAAAGGGCATGGTGCACGAGTACGAGGCCATCATCGTCGGGGCGGGCGGAGCCGGGCTTTACGCGGCCCTGGAGGCAAGCGGCGCAGCGCGCACGGCGGTGCTCTCCAAGCTGTATCCCATGCGCAGCCACACCGGCGCGGCGCAGGGAGGCATCGGGGCGGCGCTGGGAAACGTGGAGGAGGACAAGCCGGAGTGGCACGCCTTCGACACGGTGAAAGGCGGCGACTACCTGGTGGACCAGTCGGCCGCCATCCTGCTGGCGGAAGACGCCATCCGGGCCGTCTACGACCTGGAGAACCGCGGCCTGCCGTTCAACAGGACACCCGAGGGCAGGATCGACCAGAGGCGGTTCGGCGGTCATACGCGGAACTTCGGAGAGGCGCCGGTGCGCCGCTCCTGCTACGCCGCAGACAGGACCGGCCACATGATCCTGCAGACCCTCTACCAGCAGTGCATCAAGAACGGCGTCGAGTTCTTCGACGAGTTCCACGTGCTTGACGTTTTAATAGAAGGAAAGAAATGCCGCGGGG
>JBEKVA010000504.1:0-2892 GCA_049514475.1 Spirochaetia bacterium | reverse complement strand
GTTGCCGCCGGTCACATTGGAGTTGTACTGCACGGAGAGCTTCGCCTGCAGGGCAGCGCTGGTGCCGTAGGCCCCGTGGGGGGAAACGAAGTTCCACCGCCCGGCAACGCTTGCCATGAATGGCAGGGAAACCGAGCTGGCGATGATTCCCGCCGATGCATCGATTTCGATGCTCCTCCCGACGCCAAGGCGCGCGCCCAGTTGAATGGGCGCCTGGAAGAGCGCCGGGTTTCCCGCGGCAAGACCCGCCCCGAGCACGGCAAGCTGGAAATCATCCGCCGGGAGCACCTCGGCCGTTGGCGCGTAGAGCAGTCCCGAGCTTCCGCTCCAGAGGCTTCTCGGGGCAACCTTCAGCGTGCTGTCCACCATGAAGCGGCCCTCCGTGCTGAGGACCTTCTCGGAGTCCTTGCCGTGCGCGGTGACGGTGATGGTGTATTCGCCGTCAGGCAGCTCGCGGCCCGACGCATCCCGCACGTTCCAGGAGACTGACTGCTCCCAGGTGGTGAACTCCGGCAGCGGCTCGGAAAAGACCTCGGTCCCGCCGGCGTCGAGCACCTTCAGCTCGCCGTTGCCGGGCCCCGTCACGGAGAAATTGCAGTCGAGATAGCCGATCATGCCCGGGTTTGCGGGATTCACCTGCTGCTTCGGCAGGGAAAAAGAAGTGATAGCGAACTCGGCGGGGACAAGCTCGATGGTGACGGCTGTCGTTGCCTGCTCGCTGATCGTCACCGCCTGCTGCTGCTCGGCATAGCCGAAAGAGCGCGCGTCGAGGGTGTAGTTGCCCACGGGAAACTGCTGAACCCCGTCACTCACCTTCTGCCCGCCGACGGTGACGATGCTGTCAGGCGGAGCGATGGAGAGCTGAAGGAAACCCATGATCTGGGTGAGAGTGGCCTGGTAGAGCTGGTAGTCGCTCTCGAAATCCACCCAGCTGGAGGCCTCATAGTAGCCCTGCCTGCGCAGCGTCACCCGGTGCCAGCCGGTGCCGATGTTATCGACGATGTACGGCGAGAGACCCCTGAAGACGCCGTCTATCCACACCTCGGCGTTGTCGGGCGTGGAGACGATCTCCAGGCCCTTCTTGGCCACCAGCGGGCTCGGCATGGGCTGTTCCGTGGGCGAGGAGGGCGGGGTTTTCGCCGTGCCCGACCCTGACTGCGTCGCGATGACCCTCTGGAACGTCGACCCGCGCGATGTCGCGCATCCTGCCGCCATGAGCGCCGCCAGTGCGCAGAGTGCCAGTGCGAGGTGCCCGCTGCGTCGTTTGATGGTCATGGGAAGAAGTGTATCTCCCGGGCCGCGGGAAACGCAAGGATCGGGGTGCGGCGCCGGGATGACGCAGCGGGCCGCGATCCCGCGCGGGGGATGCGTTCACGGGCAAAAAAAGCCGATATGTGATACAGGAATGCCATGAGAAGGATACCCTCGTCGAAGAGGCTCGGGTGGAAGTCACTCGCGGCCGCCGCCGTGCTGCTGGCGGCCTTGTCAGCGCCCGCTTTCCAGGCGCAGACCCGCTCGGCCGCCGCCGCCCTTCCCCTCGGGTTCCGCGGCATCACCGTGGGCATGGGGCTGGAGCAGGTGAAGCAGGCGCTGAAAGCCGATCCGCTGTTCCGCTACCGCGGTGACCCTGACGTGAGCTTCCTGCCGCAGACCAGCCAGTACCTTATCGAATGCGAGGGGAACTCCTTTCTCCGCCGCGCCTATTTCCAGTTCGCAGACAGCCGTCTTTTTATCATGATCCTGGTCCTCGACACGCAGAGACTCGATTATTACTCGATCTTCAGCGCCCTTTCGACAAAGTACGGCGAGCCCGCGAGCCTCAGCCCGCAGGAGGTGGTCTGGCAGTCGGACCCGATCCGCTTCTCGCTGGAACGCCCCCTCACGGTAAAGTACATTGATAACAAGACATTCGCCGCCCTCCTGTCCAAGGGCGGGGCGCAGAAGGACCTGGACCAGCTTTCACGGGAGAAGTTCATTGAGCAGTTCTGACCCTGCCGTCTCCTCTGGCATCTCGCTGAAGCCGGGCAGGGACGGACCCATAAGGAAACGCCACCATCCCTGGATCTACAGCCAGGCCGTTGCCCAGGTCGGAGCGAATGATTTTTCCGATCCCCTGCCGGTGCATTCGGCGGACGGGACAACCATCGGATGGGGCCTGTATTCGCCCGACAGCCTCATCGCGGTGCGCATGATCAGCTTCAGCGCCGAGGAGCCGCAGAAGGACTGGGTGGAGCGGCGCATGCAGGCTGCGAAAAGCCTCCGCGCGGCTCTCGGCATCGACTCGGATGCCATGCGGCTGGTGAACGCGGAAGGGGATTCCCTGCCCGGCCTTGTCGTGGACCTGTACGCGGACACGGCGGTCGTCTCTGCCCACGCCCGAGCCATGGAGGACAGGGCAGAGAGGATCGCCGATCAGCTTCTCTCACTCTATCAGGGCATCGCCGTCTATCTGAAAAGGGACGAGCACTATGCGCGCGTTGAAAAGCTGCGCCATGCGTCAGGATACCTGCGGGGCGGCGGGGAAGGGACATCGATCATCACCGAGGCTGGCACCCGGCTGCGCGTGGATTTCGCCCAGGGGCAGAAGACGGGCTACTACCTCGACCAGCGGGAGAATCGGAGCATCATTGCCCGCTGCTGCGCGGGGAGGACCGTGCTGAATCTCTTTTCCTATACCGGCGCCGTGGCGCTGCGCGCGGCCGCGGCCGGCGCCCTCAGAGTCGTGTCGGTGGACAGCTCGAAAAGGGCGCTGGAAATCGGCGCGGAGAGTGTGAAGCTGAATCCCGTCCTTGGCGAAGGAATTTTCTCCTGGGTGCAGGAGGACGTCTTCACCTTCCTGGAGGGCCGCGAGACATGGGACCTGATCGTGGCGGACCCTCCACCGTTTGCGCG
>JBEKVA010000503.1:0-2894 GCA_049514475.1 Spirochaetia bacterium | reverse complement strand
CACGGGATTCCCGTCCAGGGAAAATGCCAGCTCCGCGTGGTCAAGGGCCACGTCGCGATCCGTCGTGTTGGTGATCTTCACCGCCGTGTCGAGGCTGACCGAATCGATCAGGATGCCCGAGGAGAATTGAACGCCGGTGATCGTCAGCCCCGCGTACTCGTAGCGGCACTTTGCCAGGAAGGTCCGCGCATCGATGTTCTGCTGGACCGTGGCGCACGAGGCAGCGAGCAGGATCGCCGCCAGCAGGGGCGCTGCCCTCAGGAGCTTCCTCATGTCAATTCACCCCGCCGCGGAACGCCTCTGCGTAGATGGCGCGCGCGTCCGGGAGGGTCATCTCGCGCGGGTTGTTCTTCAACAGCCGGGTGATCTGCATCACCGCGTTTGCCATGGGCTCCAGGGCACTCTCGGGAATGCCCACGGCGGCGAGTGTCCGGGGCAGGGCCAGGAGCCTCACCAGCTCATCGACGCGCTGCACCACGGTTTGCGGCGTCTTCGACCGTCCGCAGCTCATGACCTCCCCGATCCTGGCAAACCTCTCTCCCGCGGCGTGAATGTTGAAGCGCATCACCGCCGACAGCATCAGGCTGTTCGCCAGCCCGTGCGGCACGTGGAACATGCCCCCGATCGGATAGGCGAACGCGTGAACCGCCGTCACGCCGGCGTTGGCAAAGGCAGTCCCGGCGATGAAGCTCCCGAGGAGCATCTTCTCACGGGCGGCAAGGTTGCCGCCATTCCTGAACACCTCCAGGATGTTGTCGTTGAGAAGCTGGACCGCCTTGAGACTGAGCGTCTCGCTGAAATCATTCGCGTTCACCGATGTGAATGACTCTATGGCGTGGCACAGGGCGTCCATGCCCGTGGCCGCGGTCACGGCGGGCGGCAGGCCGAGGGTCAGCTCGGGGTCGAGAAACGCGAACTTTGGCATGAGCTTGAGCGAGGTGAGGCCCTTCTTCAACTGCTCATCCTCATCGGAGAGGATGGCGATGTGGGTGGCTTCGCTTCCCGTCCCCGCCGTGGTCGGGACGGCGATGATGGGCAGGGAGTCATTCTCCAGCGCGGCCCCGCCGAGGTAGTCGTTGACACTGCGATTGTTGGTGGCCAGCGCGGCGGCGATCTTCGCGGTGTCGATGGAGCTGCCGCCCCCCAGCCCGATGACCGCCTGGAGCTTCTCCCCGTTGGCCTCCGCGGCAACAGACTGCACGAGCTTTATCGATGGATCGGGTTTCACCCGGTCACACAGCTTCACCTGGATGCCCGCGCCGTCGAGCAGGACGCGGATCTTCTCGAACACGCCGGCCTTGACCAGCCCGGGATCGGTCACGACCATGACCGTGCGGGCGCCGAGCCCTTTCAGGGCGTCAGGGATCTGGCGGATGGCTCCAGGACAAATGGTGGTTTCCGGCAGGGGCAGAACGCGCATGGGCACACTCCTCTTTTCAGTCGTAGGTGAAGAACCCGGTCCCCGATTTCCTTCCCAGCATGTGGGCTGCCACCATCCTGCGCAGGAGGGGGGAGGGTCGATATTTCGGGTCGCCGAAATCGGCGAAAAGCACTTCCATGATGGTGAGGCACACGTCAAGGCCAATGAGGTCGCCAAGGGCCAGCGGACCGATGGGATGATTGGCCCCCAGCTTCATGCAGGAATCGATGGCGGTGGCGTCCGCGATGCCCGCATCCAGGGCGCAGATGGCCTCATTGATCATGGGAATGAGGATCCGGTTCAGGACGAACCCCGGGGAGTCGCGCACGACGACCGCCTTCTTTCCAATCTTCTCCGCCAGCTCGACGATGGCGGTCGCGGTGGCCTCCGAGGTCTGGATGGCGGTGATGACCTCCACGAGCTGCATCAGCGGCGCGGGATTCATGAAGTGCATCCCGATGAAGCGCTGGGGAAAGCGCAGCTGGCCCGCTAGCTCGGAGATCGAGATCGTGGACGTGTTGGAGGCAAGGATGCACTCGGCGCTCACCACCTCTTCCAGCTGGGCGAAGATCTTCTTCTTCAGCTCCCTGTTCTCGGTGACCGCCTCCACCACCAGCGCGCAGCCGGCTAGCGCCGCGGTGTCGGTGGATGTCGTGATGGCCTCGAGTGCTGCCTGCCGCTGCGCGGAGGTGATGATTTCCTTCTTGAGCTGACGGTCGAGGTTCTTTTTGATAGAAGCAACCGCGCGGTTCAGGAAGTCCTGTTCCAGGTCCACCAGGCAGACCGGGAGACCGGCAACGGCGAACACGTGGGCAATGCCATTGCCCATGGTGCCGCTTCCCACCACGCCAATTCTATCGAATCTCATGCCGTGCCTCCTGCCCACCGTGGCGGCCGTTTCACCAGGAACGCCTGAAGGCCTTCCTGTGCCTCCTCGTGCCTGAATAACCGGCCGAAGCGGCGTGACTCCACCGCCGCGGCAGCCTCTGAGTCCAGCCGCGCGCATTCCCTGAGATGATTCTTTACTTCCCTCAGAGCATGCGGCCCTGCCGTGCACATGAGCGCAGCCGTTTGCAGGGCGCCCTCCAGGAGGCCAGCCGGCTCGAACACCTGGTTGACGATGCCCATCCTCAGGGCCTCATCGGCGCCGATGAGCCGGCCCGTGTAGAGAAGCTCGCTGGCGCGCGCAGCCCCGATGCGGGCGGCCAGCCGGGGTGCTCCCCCGAAGCCGGGGATGATGCCCAGGGTTACCTCTGGAAATCCCAGCTTCGCGGCCGAGGAGGCATAGATGAAGTCCGCGCAGAGTGCCAGCTCGAAGCCGCCGCCCAGCGCGTAGCCGTTTACAGCGGCAATCACGGGCACGGGGAAGCACTCGATGAGACGCATGAGGGCGTTGCCCTCGGCGCTGAAACGCTCTGCCTCGGCCTGCCCCATGACGCTCATTTCCTTGACGTCCGCCCCGGAAATGAAGGCC
>JBEKVA010000502.1:0-2903 GCA_049514475.1 Spirochaetia bacterium | reverse complement strand
CGATCGCGGAAAAGCTCTGCGGCCTGACGCAATACAGGATGATCCGGGAGCGGCGGGTCAGCTCGTCTGAATCTCGAACCTGCGCGGACAGTCCCGCTTCCGCGAGCCGCGCCGCGGTCGCAGCGGAGCCGCCGTGACACAGGAGGAGACGCTCGACCGGAAAGCCGGCGCGCAGGAGACCCCGGGCGAGCGCCCCCCCCAGGTGCCCGACACCGAACACCCCCAGGGAAGCGCCGTCAAGGCAGACAAGCGTCCGCGGGAAATCAGCCATCTCGAGTGGACGCTCTCAGCGGTAGTAGCAGAGGTAGGCGGCGTCCACGGGAGCATCGATGTCGAATGAGACCCCGCTCTTCACGACCACCTCCCGGCCTTTCTGGAGGTTCTGCCACTGGCCGCCGGGGAGCTTCACCTTCATGCTTCCCTCGACCAGCACGATGTGCTCCTCGGAGGAGGTGGCGAAGGTGTACTTCCCGGCCTCGATGACCCCGACGGTGGCGCGCCCCGAGGGAGACTGGATCTCCAGGCTCTGCACCTTGCCTTCGAAATACGTGTTGTGCTTCATGCGGCATCCTATTCACGGCGGGCTGCCGGGCGCAAGACGTGCCCCGGGATGTTGACCCGTCGGGCGGCCGACGGAGCTCCTACTCCCCGTTCTCCAGGCGCTTCACCAGCTCGGGGATGACCTGGAAGAGGTCCCCCACGATGCCGTAGTGCGCCACGTCGAAGATGGGTGCGTTGGGGTCCGAGTTGATGGCCACGATCATGTCGGCGCCCTTCATGCCCGCGAGGTGCTGGATGGCGCCGCTGACGCCGCAGGCGATGTACACCTTGGGCTTCACGGTCTTTCCCGTCTGTCCCACCTGGTGGGAGTAGGCAATCCAGCCCGCGTCCACGGCGGCGCGGGAGGCGCCAATGGCGCCGCCCGTTGCCAGGGCGAGCTTCTCGATGAGGGCGAAGTTCTTCGGGTCCTTGATGCCGCGGCCGCCGGTAACGATCACGTCGGCTTCAACGAGGTTCACGGTGGCGCTCTTCTCCTCCACGAACTCGAGGAACTCCAGCTTGGAGGCAGGAACGGGGATGTGATTGAGCTCGATCACCGTGCCCTTGGGGTTGGCGACCTTCTCCGCCGGGGTCATCACCTTGTGACGGACGGTGGCCATCTGCGGCCTGTGGTTCTGCGTGAGGATGGTGGCCATGATGTTCCCGCCGAATGCCGGCCGGGTCTGGCGCAGGAACATGGTGGCGGGATCGATCGAGAGTTCCGTGCAGTCGGCGGTGAGACCGGTGAGGATCTTCGCGGCAACGCGCGGCAGAAGAGACCTGCCGACAACGGTGCCTCCCCCGAGGAAGATCTCGGGCTTCTTTTCCATGATGATCTGCGACACCAGCTCGGCGTGCACGTCTTCATCGAAGTCGCCGATGGACGGGTTGTCGATCATCCACACCTCGTCCACCCCGTAGGAGAGAAGCTCATCGGTGTACTTCCGCACGCCGTTTCCCACAAGGATCGCGGTCACAGGGGAGGAAAGGTCTTTCTGCAGGGCGCGCGCGGCGCCGATGATCTCTGGCACCACGGAGGCGAGCTTGCCCCTGCGGTGCTCGGCGTACACGCAGATGCCGGAGTGCTGCTTGATGTCCTGGCCCTTGAACGTGGTGCGGGTGATGACGATGGCCTTGTAACGCTTGCAGGCTTCCACGCAGGCGCCGCAGAGGGTGCACTTGCCAAGGTCGATGACCGCGGTCGGCTTGCCTTCCCGGGCCCCCATGGGGCCTGTAAGGGCAATGCCATCGAAGGGGCAGGATTTCACGCAGAGGCTGCAGCCAACGCAGTTCTGGACAATGACGCGTATGGGGTCCATCAGGTGCCCCTCCGAATGGTGATGCCGGCCGAGGCAAGCTCCGCCAGCAGTGCACCCACGGTTTCAGCGGGTTCCCCCGTGAACTTCTTGCCTCCTGAGGGCTTCGGCGGGGTGAAGATCTTCATCACCTGCGTCGGTGAGCCGTTCAATCCCAGCCGCTCGGGGTCAGCGCCGATGTCGACCGCCTTCAGCACGGGGATCTCTGCCTTCTTCGCGGCCATCTTGCCTTTCAGCGAGGGAAGCCGAGGTGTGTTGATCTCCTTCACGACGGTGAGCACGATCGGAAGCCGCGCCGCGATGCGCGCGTAGCCTTCCTCGAGAAGCCGCTCCACGACGATCCTGCCGTTGGCGATCTCCTCGATCTTCCTGATGTCGGTCACGTGGGAGATGCCCAGGTTCTCCGCGACACCGGGGCCGACCTGCCCCGTGTCACCGTCGATGGCCTGCCGGCCCATGAAGATGATATCGGCCCCTTCGAGCTTCCGTATGGCGCAGGCCAGCGCATACGCGGTTGCCAGGGTGTCAGCGCCGGCGAACGCGCGGTCGGAGACCAGGTACGCGTTGTCCGCGCCAAGGCCGATGGCTTCCCGCAGCGCCTCGGATGCCTGCGGGGGGCCCATGCTGATGACCGTCACGGTGCCGCCGTGCTTTTCGCGGACGCGGACCGCCTCTTCCATCGCATAGACGTCGAAGGGGTTGATGATCGAGGCAACCCCCTCGCGCACGAGGGTGTTCGTCTCGGGATTGATGCGCACGTTGGTGGTGTCGGGCACCTGCTTGATGCAGACAATGACTCTCATGTGTAGCGGGTCCTCAGGTCTTCGCGCGAACGCTTTCCTTGATCAAGCCCAGCGCGATGACTTCCCGCTGGATCTGGTTGGTGCCTTCGTAGATCTGCGTGATCTTCGCGTCACGCATCATCTTTTCCACCGGGTACTCCTTCATGTAGCCGTACCCGCCGCAGATCTGCACCGCGTCGGTGGTGACTTTCATCGCGGTGTCGGAGGCGAAGACCTTCGCCATGGCGGAGATGCGGGAGACGTC
>JBEKVA010000501.1:0-4925 GCA_049514475.1 Spirochaetia bacterium | reverse complement strand
CACTTTCACGCCTGTTCCCCCGAGCCTTCGCGCGCAGTGCTCCGCCCAGCTCGAGTTCACGCAGACTGAATAAAAGTGGTGACGGGCGGCCTCCTCGCAGAGCTTGTTCACCTGCTCTTCGGTTGCCTCCGGTTTGAGGAGGGTATGGTCGATATACTTCGCGTGCTCCGACGCCAGCAGGACGTTCCCTGCCGCCGGGAGCGGGGCTTGTGCCGCTCCCGCCGCGGCCTGCGAGCCCATGCGCGCGACGACCTCGGCCACGATTTTTTCGATCAACTGGTTCTGGTCCATCAGTCTCCACCTCGCTCTATTGCCATGATCTTGTTCACTCGTACCATGTGGCGGCCCCCGCCGAAGCGGGTCTCCAGCCACGTCTTTGCCATGTCGCACAGCTGCCCCGCATCATGCAGCGGTCCGCCCAGGCACAGCACGTTGGCGCTGTTGTGCTCCCGACTGTTGATCACCGTGCGGATGTCGTAGCACAACGCCGCGCGGATCCCCTTGATCTTGTTCGCCGCGATGCTCGACCCGATGCCCGCCCCGTCCAGCACGATGCCCCGCTCGCAGTCCCCGCTGACCACTTTCCTGCACACCGCCACCGCGATGTCCGGGTAGTCCACCTTCTCCGTGACCAGGCACCCTACGTCCACCACCCGATACCCGACGGTCTGCAGGTACGCTTTCAGCGTCTCTTTCTGCCCGTAGGCGCCGTGATCCGAGCCGATGGCCACGCTGCGCACGTTGTCTTTCCCGCTCACGGGGCCCTCCGACCGTCATCAAGGTCCACCCGGTCCACGATGCCGCAGATCGCCGTGCGGATCGTCACCGCTGACTCATCCCCTATGACCGCGCGGGCCGAGCCGCCCTCGTCCACCACCAGCACCAGGTCCCCGATTCCCGCCTGCACCCCGTCCACGGCAACCAGGCTCTTCCCCTTCGGCTTTCCCGCGGGGTCCACCGGCTGCACCACAAGGATCTTCTGTCCCTTATAGTGCGGGTGTTTCTCGGTGGACACCACGTTGGCTACCACGCGCGCCAGCGTCATGAGCGCTCACCCTTCATGCTTGTCCGCGCCGTCCCCGCGTCAACGGCATCCACGACTCCCAGGATCGCCGCATCCGCGGGATTGAACCAGCCGTTGGGGTTGGCCTGCGCCGCTTCCTTGCCCGCCTCGAAAACCACCAGGTCCCCTTCTCCCGCCCGCGCCGTATCGAAGGCCACCAGCGCCGCACCTGCTTCCTTGCCGTTCTCGTCGACAGGCTGCACCAGCAGCAGCTTCAAACCTTCGAAGCATTCCATCTTCTGCGTGCACACCACACGACCGATGACCCGTCCGAGTTTCATGCGCCGCCCCTGCCGCGCCCGTGGTGTGCGCTCATCAAATGATCCTGAAGTAGTCCACCAGCGTGCACCGCCGCTCACGGGTGAACGTGCGCGCACGCGTGATGCCTTCCCCCGTGGGGCTGGCGATCGTGAAGGAGGTGAACCCCGCCCCGCCCTGTCCCAGCCCCGCATAACAGGGGTCGTTCTTCACGAACAGGGAGCAGTTCATCACCTTCGCCATCCGCGACAGTTTCTCGATGTCGTGCGAGTGGATCATCGCCGTGTGCCGAAACCCGTGCTCCACGGCCACCGCGAGATCAATCGCCTCGTCGACGCTCCTCATGCGCACCAGCGGCAGCACCGGCATCAGCTGCTCGCTCCACACCAGCGGGTGCTCCCGGTCCACCTCCATGAGCAGAAGCCGCGTCTGCGCCGGCACCTCGATCCCTGCCGCCCGCGCGATGAATGCCGCCTCCTTGCCCACCATGTCCTTGTTCGGCGCACTCTCCATCCGCACCCCCTTCGGCGAGGGGATGACCAGCCGCGTCACCGCATCGATCTGCGGCCCGGACAGCTCGAATGCCCCGTTGGCCCTCATCTCCTGCTTCAGCCGGTCGGCGATGCCCTCCACTGCCAGCACTTCCTTCTCGCAGATGCACACCACGTTGTTGTCGAAGCTTGACCCGGCCACGATGTCGCGGCCGGCCTTCACGATGTCGGCCGTCAGGTCCACCACGCACGGCGGATTGCCCGGTCCGGCGCAGATGGCCTTCTTGCCGCTGGACATGGCTGCCTTCACTACCCCGGGACCCCCGGTGACAACGAGGATGGAAACGCCCGGGTGCTTCATCAGCGCGCCGGCGCTTTCAATCGTCGGGCTGGCCACCGCGCACAAGAGGTTCTCTGGTCCTCCCGCGCCCTTGATCGCCAGATTCAGCAGTGCGACGAGTCGATTGGACACGCCTTTCGCGTTCGGGTGGACGTTGAACACCACCGCGTTGCCCGCCGCGATCATGCCGATGGAATTGCTGGTGATCGTGGCGATCGGGTTCGTTACCGGCGTGATGGCCCCGATCACCCCGTACGGGGCGCGCTCGGTCAGGGTCAATCCGTGCTCATCGGAGAATGCGGTCGGTCCGACGTCTTCGACACCCGGGGTCTTTTCCGCGGCAAGGGCATTTTTCACCTGCTTGTCGCGAACATTGCCCAGGCCCGTTTCCGCCACGGCATCGCGGGACAGCCAATCGTTGCTCGAGATCACCGCGTGCCGCATGGCCTCGATCATGCGCATCCGTGTCTCCAGCGGCAGACTGATGAGCTCGCGCTGCGCCGCCCCGGCCGCCTTCACCGCGCCGTCCACCTCGGCGAACACCCCGCCACCTTCCGGCGAAGCGGAAACAGGATTCGCCGCGGCACCATCCGTGCCGAGCAATGCGGCTATGTCAGGACTCTTCAGCACCTGCTCGACGATCTGTCGTATCTCGTCCGCCGCCTGCGCCATTGCCTATGCCTCGTTCCGTTGCCGATCGTCGGTCCGCGCGGTCCAGCGGCAGGAGCTGCCCTGCGTCAGCAGGACCATCTGCCCCCGGTCGGCGCCCACCATGTCCAGGGCCACCAGGTACTCACCCCTGCCCTTTCCCGACTGGTCGCAGTCCTCCACCAGCAGCCACTTCGCGCCGTCGACCCCCAGGGCGGGCCACTGCACCGCCTTGTCGCTGCGCTTCGTGGCCACCACCGTCCCCCGCACCCGCGCCAGGTTCATGCCCCCTGCGCTCCTTCGGCTGCGGACTTCTCGAATCCGCCTTCGGCGGCGCTGTACGTCAGCACCCCGTCCTTCTCGATGACGTCCACGATCGCGATGATCGTCGCATCCGACGGCTTGCCCTTGGTCGTCTCGGTCATGCGCGCGCTGGATCCCGTCACGTAGAACACGATCTCCCCGGCGTTGGCTCCCACGCTGTCGATGCCCACAACGTAGTCGCCTTTACCCTTCAGCGTGACCGCATCCACCTTCTCCAGAAGAAGCAGCCGAAGCCCCTCCATGGAGTCCGGCTTGTGCGTGGACACCACCGTGCCCTTCACTCGCGCCAGTACCATGACCCCGCTCCCGTTGGCCCGCGCTACTTCTTCGAGGCCGCCGGCTTGCGTCCCAGCGGAAGGGCCGCGTCGACGCTCTCGTGCGGCCGCGGAATCACGTGGGTGCTCACAATCTCGCCCACCTTCTCCGCAGCCCGCGCTCCGGCGTCCACCGCCGCCCGGCAGGCCGCAACGTCTCCGCGCACGATCGCTGTCACGTACCCGCCCCCGATCTTCTCGAACCCCACCAGGTCCACCTTCGCCGCCTTCACCATCGCATCAGCGGCTTCCACCATCGCGCTGAACCCGCGCGTCTCGATCATCCCCAGGGCATCATTCGTCGTCTCTGCCATCGTGTCCTTCCTTCTATATCCGTGCGGCATTTGCCGCGATCTCTCGTCCGCCCAGGCCGCCCAGCCGCGCTTCGACTACCTTGCGCGCCTCGATGACCTCCGCCTCTTCTCCCGCGATGTAGATCCGACCGAATGCGCCGAACCCCAGCACCTCGATGATATTGATCTTCGCCGTCTTCTCCGCCTCGTTGGCCGCGTAGTACGCATACCCCGCAGGCTCAACCTCCAGCACGTACAGCGTGTCACCCCGCAGCACCATGTTGCCGTGGCGCACCTTGTTGATCAGCTGCGCGTGGTGATCGGAGATGTTCTTGATCAGCTGGCTGGTCATCACCCGCGGCTTCAGGCGGTCGGCCTCCGTCTTCTTCAGCTCCTTCAGCACCGCTTCTCCCGCCATGCGCGCATCCCCCTGGCTGTCGGAGTGCACCTCTAAAAGCCCGTAGGCACGCTCCACGATCTGCAGCCCCGGGGTCACATTCGTCGCCTTCAAGGCGATATCGGTGAGACGGTTGATCTCGATGCCGGGGGCGATCTCCATGACGCAGCACGCCTGCCCGCCGATGGGGTAGTAGCCCTTGGACACCGTGGCTATGAACGAGGCGTTCTGCAGCTGCAGCGAGTCCAGGAACACGTAGCTCCTCAGGTCCACCGCCATGGCTTACCCCTTCCTTTCGGAGCGGCCCAGCGGGAGCGCCTGGTCCACCGACGCGTGCGGCCGTGGAATCACGTGGGTGCTCACGATCTCGCCCACCTTCTCCGCTGCCCGGGCACCTGCGTCCACCGCCGCTCGGCAGGCGGCCACGTCCCCGCGCACGATCGCCGTCACGTACCCCCCGCCGATCTTCTCGAAGCCCACGAGATCCACCTTCGCCGCCTTCACCATCGCATCAGCGGCTTCCACCATCGCGCTGAATCCCCGGGTCTCGATCATCCCCAGCGCTGCACCCTCGCCGTCAATCCCATTTCCCGCCATACTGCCTCCAGAAATTTCTTTTCTTGATACCCGTGACAATTGTCAAGAAGGATACTTGGAAAGGAGGACACCGAGCCGCGTCGTGCCCCCGGCGCGGCTCGGTGTCCTAGTAACGCGCGCGCATCAGCTGGAGTTTCCGCCGATGTCCTTCCTCTTCCGCAATGATGCGGTCGAGTCCCGCCTTCTGCATTTCATTCACG
>JBEKVA010000500.1:0-2912 GCA_049514475.1 Spirochaetia bacterium | reverse complement strand
GGAAAGACCGTCCTGGCCAAGGGGATCGCCCTGGGCCTGGGAATCACCGAGCAGGTCGTCAGCCCCACCTACACAATCGTCTCGGAATACACCACCGGCAGGCGGCCGCTGCACCACGTCGACCTGTACCGGATCGAGGGCTCCGAGCAGCTCGAGAACCTGGGCCTGGAGGACATCATGGCCGGCAACGGCATCGTGCTCATCGAGTGGGGGGAAAAGCTCGCCGCCGGCCCTGCGGCAGCTCCCGACGCCGCGCGGGTCCATATCACCCTCGCCGCCGATGGCGGGCGGGACATCGTGGCCGAGGGCCTGCCCCGGTGAACGTCCTCGCCATGGACACCGCCACCGAGGTTCTCGCCCTCTGCGCTTCGCGCGATGAGGCATGGGCGTCCCTGTGCCTTCGCCGCGGGCTGCAGCACTCCCCGTCCCTGCTCCCCCTGGCGGAGCACCTGCTCGCGCAGATGGGGTTGACCGCGGCGGACCTGGACCTCGTCGTCTGCTCCGTGGGACCGGGGTCGTTCACCGGCATCAGGATCGGGCTCGCCACCGCGCTGGGCATCTCGCACGGGCGGGGCATTCCGGTGGTCGGGGTGTCGACGCTGGACGCCACCGCGCGCGCCTGGGAAGCTCACGACGGGCCCGTCTACCCCGTGATCGATGCGCGCAAGGGAAAGATCTATTTTGCGCGCTTCAGCGGCGGCATCCGCCAGGGAGAGTACCACGATGGGACGCCGGCGGACCTGGCGGCGGAAATCGCGGCCGTCCTTGCTGAAGGAGGCAGGCCCTTGATCGCGGGGCCGGATGCCGAAAGGATCCGCGGCATGCTGGGGGACGCGGCACGCGCGGTGCCATGCGGAAGCTCCCTGGACCCGCTTTCTCTCTTGCGCGTCGGTGTCGAAAAATATACAAAGGTAGGAGCGGACCCGGAATCCCTACGGCCCCTGTATCTGAGAAAAAGCGAGGCGGAGATTGCGAGCGGCCTATGACGATCGATAGAAACGGCAGGGGTGATGAGCCGGAAGAGCTCGAGCCGGTCGAAGAGCTTGCCCCCGCCGAGGCGGACGAGGGTCCCCCCATCGAAAGCGCGCAGTTCATCTCCTGGAACGAGTGCTACCTGAACGACAAACTCCCCAGCCTCTTCCTGGACGCCCGGCTGAAGATTCTCAGGGCGAACGAGAGCTTCTGCCGGATGTTCGGGTGCGACAGCGGCGTCTCGGGGCAGTATTTTACCCAGTTCTACGCGCCGTTTTTCAATGAAACGAAGAGCGCCGAGCTGTTCAAGTCCATCCGCTCAGCGGCCGCCGGGTTCATGTGGCACGGGCGGGTGGAAAAGCTCGGCACCGATCAGCTTCTGAACGTTTCCAAGGTATGGATCGTGCCCCTTGGCGCCGCGGCCGACGCGGCACCGCCTGAGGCCTACGGCGCCGTCTGCCTTGACATGACCGCCGAGCATCGCCAGCTCCTGCAGGGCACGTTCAACAGCCTGCTGGGCGCCGCGCGGCTGAAGGACAACGACACAGGAAACCACATCGAGAGGGTGAATCGCTACGCGCGGGTGCTCGCGCAGGACCTGGTCGGCAGGCCGGAGACTCCGGAGGTGGACCGGGAGTTCGTAGAGAGCATCGGCCAGGTGGCGGCGCTGCATGACGTGGGCAAGATTGGGACCCCCGATGACATCCTGAACAAGGCCGGCCGTCTTGAAGCGTGGGAATGGGACGTAATGAAGCAGCACACTACCAACGGCGCCTACATCCTCTCCACCTACCCCAACCCCATGGCCACCGAAATCGCCCTGAGGCACCACGAGCGATGGGACGGCACCGGCTACCCCCACGGGTGGGCGCAGGACCTCATTCCCCTTTCGGCGCGTATCGTTGCCGTGGCCGATGTCTATGATGCCCTTCGCATGCGGCGCAACTACAAGGAGCCGTACACGCACGAGCAGGCCGTGGAAAACATGGCGGCGGAAAGCGGGACGCACTTCGACCCGGCCCTCATCACGAGATTCCTCGGTATTGCGGGAGCTTTTCGGGATATCTTCAGCGAGCTGGCGGATTCCCAGTAGCTCCGCCAACTCCGCCAGGAGCGGAAGGGGGCGTGCTGCCCGGCCCGCCGGTGCCCCCCGCCCCGCCACCCCCCGTCCCCTTTCCGGTGGACGTGGGTTTCTGCATCAACCCCTCGATCTTCGGCAGGCTCTGCGGCGCGGCGGAAGCCGCGGCGCGGTTCTCTTCCTGTATGGCCGCATAGACTTCACGGCGGTACACCTTGACCTGGGCGGGAGCCTTGATGCCCAGCTTGACCTGGTCTCCCTTGATGTCAACGACCGAGATCTCCACCTGGTCGCCGATCATGATGCTCTCGCCGATGCGGCGCGCCAGGATCAGCATGAGGCGCCCGGCAATCCGCCTCCGGCGGCGCCCGGCAATCCGCCTCCGGCGGCGCCCTGCCCTGCCTGCGCAAGCTCCTCCACGATGACGTGACGCACCCCCCAACGGGGGTTGGAGCTGATCGACTGCCGCGCGGCGTGCGTGCGGCGGTTCATGATCAGGGGCCCCTGGAGGTTCGCCGTCATTTGGCGCGAGTCGGCGGGGATGGTGACAATGGCAAAGACAAGTGCGTCCTCCACCGTGGTGATCCCGATCTCCTCAAGCTCGCCGGGGTCCGCGTCGGGGGTATAGTCGGGGCGGAAGAAGTGGGGATCGATCAGGACAAATGCCACCTCCACGCGCTCCAGGGACTGCAGCCAGTAGAAGGGGGCCTGCGTGGCATCGAAGAGGGCAAAGCGGCGCAGGTCCTCGAAACCGAAAAGCCCGCGCGGGAAGCTGATAATCTGGCGGTCCTCGATGTCCATCTCCCCGTAGGGCTTGGTCAGCACTTTCATGGTCTACCTCAGGAAGTCGAGCAGCTTGGGC
>JBEKVA010000499.1:0-2932 GCA_049514475.1 Spirochaetia bacterium | reverse complement strand
GAGGATCCTCTGGTTGGTGTCGTTCAGCCTGTCGATTTCCTGGGTTTCCAGGCCCAGGCTCTTGATGAGCTCGATGTTGCGCAGGCTCTCCGTGGTGGAGCCGGCCAGGGAGTTTGTTTCAGAGAAGATCCTGCCCTGCACCGTCTTGATCCTGCGGCCCAGGTTGGAGACCAGCAGAGCGAGCAGTGGTGCGAGGACCAGGAGCGCCACCGCGATGGACCAGTGTACGAAAAAGGAATAGCCGAGGACGAGCAGAAGCGTGAGGGAGGAGAGGAAAACCGTGTTGATGGACTGGCCGATCATGTCGCGGCTGTCGCTGCGCGCCTTCTGCAGCTGCTGCAGCACGGCGCCGCTCTGCTGGTCCTCGAAGGCCCGGTAGGGCAGGCGCAGGGAATGGGCAATCCCGTCGGCGTACATCGCCGCTCCCACCGACTGGGAGACGACATTCACGTAGTAGTCCTGGAAGTTCTTGGCGATCCGGCTCACCATCGCCACCCCGATGAATGCAAGAATCATCAGGCCCACGCCGCTGATGAACTGGCTGCGGGGGATGGTATCGATGTGCGAGGCGTACTTGTCCACGATGATGCGGAAGATCTGCGGGTCGAGCATGGAGAAGACCTGGTTGACGGCGGCAAGCACGATGGCAAGCACGACCAGACCGCGGTAGGGGCGCAGGTAGGAGAGCAGCAGCTTCACCTGTTGAAGATACTATGCGGGGGCCGTGTGGGGGCATCCCCTCCCCGGGGGCCGTCTCAGCGGGAGACGCTCACCGGCGCGCCGTCGTTCAGGAAGCTCTGGCCCTCGGTCACCACGAGGGCGCCCTCGGTGAGACCGGAGAGTATGGCCGTCACGCTGTCATCCGCGATCCCCGGCTGCACCGTGAGCTTTTTCACCACGGTGCCCCCGTTGGCCGGGACCACCGCGTAGACGTAGTCCACCCCCGTCTCGCTCACCAGCGCGCCGTTGGGCACCACCAGGACATCGGCCTGTCTGTCCACCGGGAAGGACACGCGGGCGAACATGCCGGGCCTTATGGCATCCCCGGGACGATCGATCCTCACCTTCACCGCGTACCCCTGCGTCCGCGGGTCCGCCGCGGGACTGATGGATTCCACCACGCCCATCAGCTTCACGCCGCCGGCCGCGTCCACGCTCAGCGGCACGCGCTGGCCCAGGCTGACCTTCTTCATCATGCCTTCCTCCAGGCTGGTCTCGGCGCTCAGGCTGCTCACGTCGATGACGACAAAGGCGGGCAGGGCGCTGGAGACCAGCTCCCCGGGGTCAACGCTGCGGACGGATACCACCCCGTCGATGGGGGAGGTGATGCGGGTGTTCTCAAGCTGCGACTGGGCGAGGTCGAGATTGGCCTGCGCCTGGTCCACCTGGCTGGAGGCGACACCGGTGGACTGCGGCCCTCCCTTGTCCTGGATGAGGCTGAGGTTCTGCTTCGCCGTGTCCAGCGCGATGGCCGCGCCGTCGAACCTCGCCTTCACGCTGTCCAGCTGCTGTCGGGAGGCCGTGCCGTCGTCGAAGAGCTTCGTCGTCCGCTGGAAGAGCTCCTGCGCATCGTCATACTGCACCTGCGCCTGCTTCACCGCTCCCTGCGCCTGGATGATCTGCCCCGAGAGGGAGCTGTCGCTGGTGCGGGTGAGGTTTGCCCGCGCGCTTTCCAGGGCCGCCCGGGCCTGCCGCGCCTGAGCGTCGTAGTCGCGGGACTCCAGGGTGAAGAGGACCTCCCCCCTGCGCACCCTCTGCCCGATGTCGGCCCGGACGCTCGCCACGCGGCCCGCCACCTTTGCCGAAACGACGATCTCACGGGCAGCCTTGATCTTTGCCGGGTACTCGACGGAGATGGCGATGGTGGAGCGCACGGCCTTTGCCACGCTCACGCTCCTGACCTCCTCCTGCGGCGTTTCCTTCGCCCGGCCGCAGCCGGCCAGCGACAGGAGCGCCGCCATGGCCAGCGCCACTGCGGGGAAAACTCGTAGAGTGCGGTTCATCGTGAGGAGCCTCCGTTCTCGAGGGGCTTTTTGCGCCGCAGGTCGTCGATCAGCGTATAGACCACCGGCAGCAGCAGCGGGGTGAGGATCGTGGAGGTGATCAGCCCCCCGATGAGGATCACGGCCATGCCGGACCTGATTTCACTGGATGCCCCGAGGGACAGGGCGAGGGGCAGCATGCCGACGATCATGGTGACCGAGGTCATCATGATGGGCCGAAGGCGCGTGACCCCCGCTATGCGCAGCGCCTCCCGCAGCGGTGTGCCCTCCTTCACCAGGGTGATGGTGTAGTCGATGAGGAGCGTGCCGTTCTTGGAGATCAGCCCGTCGAGCATGATCAGACCGATGAAGGAGATGATGTTGATCGCCTTGCCGGTGAGGGCCAGCGCGGCGAATGCGCCGATGACGCCGCAGGGGATGGAGAGCATGCGGATCAGCGGCGTGAGGAAGCTCTCGTAGAGCACGACGAGGATCATGTAGACAAGGAGGACCGAGGCGATCAGCGCCCAGGCCAGGGAACGGAAAGCGCTGGTCATGTTCTGCTGGTCCCCGCCGTAGGTGACCGCGTAGCCGAATGGCATGCGCAGCCCCCGCAGGCTCTGCTTGATGTCGGCCGTGATGGCCCCCAGCGGCCGGCTGGCGATGTTCGCCGAAATTGTCGCCACGTTCTGGCGGTTGCGGCGCAGGACCTCCTGCGGGCTGTCGGTGCGCAGGAAGGTGGCCACCTGGGAGAGGGATATCTGCTGCCCCATGGCGTTTGTGACCTTGATGGTGCCCAGGTCGTAGGGGGTCTTCAGCTGGTCCTTCCTGTACTGGACCACCATGTCGTACTCGTCCCCCGCGTGGCGGTAGATGCCGACGTTGGTCCCCGCCAGGGCGGTGCGCAGGACCGTGGCGATGTCCGCGGTGGTCAGCCCGTAGGTGACGGC
>JBEKVA010000498.1:0-2947 GCA_049514475.1 Spirochaetia bacterium | reverse complement strand
GCCGGCTTCCTGCCATCGCTTTTGCGCGCCACGGTGATGATCCTCGTCGGGGGCACCGCCCGTCTTCTGGACAGGGACGCGGAGTCGCTGAACCTCCTGTGCATCTCAGGTGCCGTGATCCTGCTGGCAGACCCGTGGCAGGCGTTCTCCCTGTCCTTCCAGCTTTCCTTCCTGGCCCTGGGAGGGATCCTGCTGCTCGGCCCGCTGGTCCAGCGCCCCCTGGAGGGACGGCTTCCCCGCTTCCTCCTGCTGCCGCTGGCAATGTCGATAGGCGCCCAGCTTGCCACCCTGCCGCTGGTCTTCAGTCTCTTCGGCACCTGGTTCCCCTCCGGCCTGGCCGCCGGCCTCCTGCTTGTGCCGCTCACCACGGCCCTGCTGTGGGGAGGGCTCGCATGGCTGGGCCTGTTCGCAATCCCGTGGCCGTACCTGCACGACCTGTGCGCGCAGGGATTTTCCCTTCTTTATACGGTCATCGAAAGATGCGCGGAGTTTTTCGGCCGCCTGCCGGGTCTTTCGGTGAGGCCGGATCAGCTTCCATGGATTGTCGCCGGCTCAGCGGTGGTGCTGGTCTGCCTGTGCACGCTGCTTCCCGTGCGCGCGCGCACGACGGCGAGGGCTTCGTGAACCCCGACTCCCCGGCTGAGATCCGTGCGCTCCTTGCCGATCGGGGACTGGCGCTGAAAAAGCGCTGGGGACAGAACTTTCTGGTCAATCGCGGGGCGCGTGAGCGCCTTGTCGCGCTCCTGGATCCCGCGCAGGGGCAGCGTGTCTGGGAGATCGGGCCTGGTCTCGGTTCGATGACGGGCCTGCTGCTGGCCCGCACCCTTCGCGTGGTGGCATTCGAGGTGGACAGGGGGCTGTGCCGCTATCTGGAAGAGAGCCTTGGGCGCCAGCCTTCTTTCTCTCTTGTCGAGGGGGACTTCCTCCAAACGTGGAAGGCTGAAATGTCAGCGCATGGAGTGCCGGACCTGATGCTGGGAAACCTGCCGTACAGCTCCGCGTCCCTGATGATCGCCGATCTCATCGAGGCTGGCGTGCGGCCGCCCCGCATGGTCTTCACGGTTCAGCGCGAGCTGGCGGACCGCATGCAGTCAGGCCCCGGCTCGAAGAGCTACTCGTCCTTCTCCGTGCTCTGCCAGTCCTGCTTCCACGTGGCCGGGCATGGGGACCTGAAGCCCGGCAGCTTCTACCCGGTGCCCGAGGTCGTCTCTTCGATCGTTTCGATGAAGCCGCGGGAGGATGCGCCGAAAAGCGATGAGCTGCGTCTCCTTTCCCTGCTGGTGCGCGGGCTGTTCTCTTCCCGGCGGAAGACCCTCCGCAACAACCTGGGCTCCCAATGGCTTGAAACGGTTTTCGGATCCGAAGGCGGTCTCGATGCTGGACGCGAGGCGGGCCTCGAAGCCCTGCGGGGGGAGGGGATAGATCCCGGCGCGCGGGCGGAGGAGCTGTCACCCGAAGTATTCGTGCACCTTGCGCGGGCGCTGGCCGCGGCCGCGAAGGGCCTGCCGGCGGGAGAGCCGCCCGACGCCGGCCCTACAGGACCTTCGACTCCCTGAGCGCGGCCTCCAGCGCCTTGCGGTTCGCCGGCGCCATGGGGCACATGGGCAGCCGGTAGGATTCGCACATCATGCCTTTCATGGCCATGGCAGCTTTTATTGGGATCGGGTTCGTCTCTATGAAAATGGCCTTGAAGAGCGGCAGAAGCTCGTAGTGCATCTTGCGCGCCGCATCCCACTGGCCCTTCAGGGCCGCGGCCACGAACTTCACCATTCGCTCAGGCACGATGTTGCTCGCAACGGATATGACCCCCGCGCCGCCGAGCGCCAGGATGGGGAACACGAGGTTGTCATCCCCCGAGAGCACGGTGAAGGCGGCGGGCTTTTTCGCAATCAGGTCCATGATCTGGCCGATGTCGCCGCTGGCCTCTTTCACCGCCACGATGTTCCTGTGGGAAGCAAGCTCGAGCATCGTCGGGTTGTCGATGTTTTTCCCCGTGCGGCCGGCAATGTTGTACACCACGAGGGGCAGGTCCACCGCGTCAGCGATGGCGCGGAAATGCCCGAGGAACCCCTGGCTGGTCGGCTTGTTGTAGTAGGGCCCCACCTGGAGGGTGGCCATTGCCCCGACCTCTTTCGCGTCGCGGGCGTACTCGATGGCCTCCGCGGTGCTGTTCGACCCGGCCCCCGCAATTACCTGCACGCGTCCCCGGGCCTGCTCGACGACCACCTGGATCACCCTCTTGCACTCATCGCCGTCCAGCGTCGGGCTCTCACCGGTGGTGCCCACGGGCACCAGGCCCTGCACGCCGCCCTCGATCTGGAAGTCCACCAGCCTGCGCAGCGCTTTCTCGTCGAGCTTTCCCGTTTCCGTCATGGGTGTGACCAGCGCCGTATACACGCCTTCCAGTTTCATGCCTGGCTCCTTTGCAGAATGTCCTGTATGAAATCGTTGACCTCGAAGATCCCCGAGCGTCCTGACATCCATTCGGCCGCCCGCACGGCACCGAGGGCAAGGCCGCCACGGCTGCGTGCGCGATGGGTGAGCTCGATGGTGTCGAACACGGAGTCCAGCAGCACCGTGTGGGTTCCCGGGACCTCTCCACCGCGTACCGATGCGAAGTGCAGCTCCTCGGGCGCCGGCGCCCTGTCAAGCTTGTCCACGACGACCTTCTTCTTGCGGTTGCTTGTCGTCGTAATGATCTTCGCGAGGCTCAGGGCGGTGCCGGAGGGGGAATCCTTCTTTCTCTTGTGGTGCACCTCCCACCCCATGATGTCGTACTCGGGGCAGGGGTTGACGAGCTCCGTGGCCGCAGAGACCAGGGCGAAGAACAGGTGGGCCCCGATGGAATAGTTGCTGACAAACAGGTAGCCGAACCTCGATTGCCCGACAATGACTTTCAGCTCCTCCAGCATGCCGTACCATACCGTGGTCACGCAGACGGCGCTGA
>JBEKVA010000497.1:0-3008 GCA_049514475.1 Spirochaetia bacterium | reverse complement strand
ATGTAATCGACGCCCTCCAGGAGGAAGAACAGGTTGGTGAAACCTGCCTCGATGGCCTTTTTACCCGTCTTATGGAAGAACAGCGAGCTGTAGGTGTCGATCTGCCCCTTGAGCATGAAAGCAAGGCCATTGGCAATTCCCTCCACCCTTTCCAGCTCGATGGCGAGAGAATCGCAGGTGTCCTTGTCGACGATAGGGAGAATCTCGTTGTCTCTCATGCCATTCATGGATACCACGGCCGCGCGCGCCTATGGTTAGGGACCTGTTAATTCCGTGTTACTTTATGGGCACATATGGGCACAATGGGGTATCCTGCACCTCGTCGCGGGGCACCGCCTCGCTGCAGCCGTAACAGGGAATTCACAATTTCTTAACCCTCTCTTCACTCTTCCTTAAAATGGTCGTGCACGATGATGGCCAGGGAGAAACCATGCGTACACTATCAAGCCTAGTCCTGACCCTTCTTCTGATCCTCTCGGCGCCGTCATTCGCGGAGACCGTCGATGCCACCACCGGCGCGCGACCCGTCCCCGACCACGTCACCCTCACCTGGACGGCGGACCCCCACACCACGCAGACCATCACCTGGAGGGCCGACGCGGGGACCTCGGGCGGGATTGCGCAGTACGCAAAGGGGCCGACCCTTTCCGGGACCGTCCGCAACGCCAGGGCTTCACGCACCGAGCTGGCAACCGACCTGGGCACGATGAGCCTGTTCACGGTCACCCTTGCCGGGTTGCAGCCGGGAACGCGCTACGCCTACCGGGTAGGTGACGGGAAGAGCTGGAGCGAGACGCTCTCCTTCAGCACGGAGCCGGGCACGAGCGCAGGGCTCACGTTCCTGGTCTTCGGAGACTCGCAGAGCGGCATCGCCGACACTCCTGAGTATGGTCCCTGGCACGATACAGTGCACAACGCCTTTGCGGCGAACAAGAACGCCCGGTTCATCGTCAACATGGGGGACCTGGTGGAAGTGGGACAGAGCCTGGCCCACTGGAACGCATGGTTTGCCGCCGCGCGCGGGGTCATCGACGTCATTCCCGACATGCCTATCCAGGGCAACCACGAGACATACGTGCCGGGGCTCAACGGCGGGGTAAAGCCTTTCTACTGGACCGCGCAGTTCCCCCTTCCCCAGAACGGACCCGACGGCCTGCAAAACCAGGTCTACTCCTGGGATTATGGAAACGTCCATTTCGTGGCCCTGGACAGCCAGGAGGAGGAGGAAGGACCGACATATGGCAGCATCCTCCAGGGGCAAGCCGCATGGCTGGACCGGGACCTCTCCCTGACGAAGAAGCCCTGGAAGATCGTCTTCTTCCATAAGACCCCCTACTACCTGAAGGCCACGCGCACGAACGAGGCGGTGAAGGCCACGTTCGTTCCCGTCCTTGACGCCCATCACGTCGATGTCGTGTTCAACGGTCATGACCATGGCGTTGCCAGGACCTACGCGCTCAATGCCGACCAGTTCGTCTCCCGTCCTTCCCAGGGAACCATCTATCTGGTCACGGGACGGAGCGGCAACAAGAGCTACCCCGACCTTTCGCAGAAGGTATGGGATGCCTACTTCTACGACCCGCAGGATCAGCCGAATTACATGGTGGTGCAGGTGACGGCGAAGACATTCGTCGTGAAAACGGTCAAGCAGGACGGGACTTTGCTGGACACCTTCAGCATAGACAAGGAGAAAGATACGGACTCCGACGCGGCACGGGCCCCGATTCCATCGAAAACCTGGACACGGTACGCCGCGCCGACACTCGTGGTGTTTGGCACCGTAGTCAGCCCGGCAGTGTATCATCACGGACCGGTCCTGCACGAAGGGAAATGGTTCGTCGATCTGGCCGCCCTTGCTGCATGCGTCGGCGCCGCGGTGAACGTGAATGATTCAGGGGCCACCTTCTCTCAGGGAGGAAAGGAGGTTCGTATTCCCCCCGACTTGCTGTGGACGGACGCCACGGTAACCCTGGTTGCCACCGACGCATTGACGGCCATGGGATTCGTCACTGCCTTCCATGAAGCAACGAATCTCCTTGAAGTCAGTCGCTGAGCGCCGCCTTCACTGATCCCAGGATTTCCTCCCGGCTGAAGGGCTTTGACACGAGTGCCCGGCCCTTCAGCCAGTCGATCTTTCCCGCGTCCCTGGCGTAACCGGAAACGAACAGGACCCTGATCTTCGGGTACCGCGCGGCGGAAAGCTCTGAAAGCTCGCGGCCGCCCATGCGCGGCATGGTCACGTCGGTGATGAGAAGGTCGGGGCACTGGGGAAGCCGTTCGATGAGCGCAAGGGCCTCCACCCCGTCGGCGGCCTCGTACACCACATAGCCGGCCGCCCGGAGGGTGCCCGCGGTGACCTTCCTCACCGTCGGCTCGTCTTCCACGAAGAGAAGGGTCCCGGAGGCCTTGCCCGGGAGGAAGTCATCAGGCTGCCCCGCTTCCCCGGGCGGGCGCCCCTCCTCCTCGGGGAGACAGATCCTGAAGCACGCCCCTTTGCCCGGCGTGCTGTCCACCGCGATGAAACCTCCGCACTGCTCGACAATGCCATAGACGGTCGAAAGACCGAGCCCTGTTCCCTGGCCCTGTTTCTTGGTGGTAAAAAACGGCTCGAAGATCAGCGGAAGAAGCTCGGCGGATATTCCGACCCCGCTGTCGGACACCGCGATCTCCACGTAGCGGCCCGGCTTCATGGTGGCGGACCCCTGCGCCTCCGTATCAGAGACGATACGCTGGCAGGTCGCGATGGTCACCTTCCCGCCGGAGGGCATTGCATCGCGCGCGTTCACCACGAGGTTCATGACGACCTGCTCGAGCTGGTGAGGGTCGGCGCGAACCGTCGCCTGCCCCGAGTGCAGCGCCGTGGTGAGCTCGACGGTCTCCCCGATCAACCGTTGGAGCATTGTTTCCATGCCCCTGATGACGATGTTCACGTCAAGGATCTTCCGCTGCACCACCTGCTGGCGGCTGAATGCCAGGAGCTGCTGCGTGAGCATCGACGCGCGCCGGGC
>JBEKVA010000496.1:0-5208 GCA_049514475.1 Spirochaetia bacterium | reverse complement strand
ATGAGAGCCGCGCGGTCCAGGGCGACCATCTCCGAGGGCACGGCGAAGTTCTTTTCTATGACGCCCAGCACGCGCCCCCTGCAGCTCAGGATGAACCGCGGCGCCTTGTAGCGGGCGTCAACGCGGCAGTAGATGCTCATCTCCGAATCTTCCCCGCTCTCGCCCAGGATCTGCGGGACGACACTGCGGACTCCCGTGCCGGGCAGGAGGCGGACCCCGCCGCGCGCCGGCCGGGCCCCGCCGGCGAATCGCGCCGCGCTTCTCCCCGCACGTTCACCGTCGTTGCTGACCCAGTCGGCAATGTCGTATGCCTGGACGAGGTTGCCGCAGGCAAAGATCCCGTCGCGCAGGGTGTGCATGTTGCTGTCCACGACTGGCCCGCCCGTCCGGGGGTCCAGCGGGAGATCGAGCTGCCGAACGAGCTCGATCTCGGGGGTGAGCCCGACGGAAAAAAGGAGGGTGTCGCATTCCAGCCTCAGGCTCTCCCGTTCCTCCTGGTCGCCTGCCGTCGGGGCAAACTCAACCCCTTCCACCCTCTGCTCGCCGTGAATGGCCGTAATGGCATGACCGAGATACAGCGGGATGCCGAAGTCTTCGAGGCACTGCACGACATTACGCCCGCAGCCGCCCGGGTACGGCAGCCGTTCGATGACGGCATGCACGCGGGCGCCTTCCAGGGTGCACCGCCGGGCCATGATCAGCCCCACGTCCCCCGAGCCGACGACGACAACGTCCCTGCCGACCATCAGGCCGTCAACGTTGATGAGCCGCTGTGCCGTCCCCGCGGTGAATATCCCCGCTGGGCGCGTGCCGGGGATTCGGGCGTTACCCCGCGTCTTCTCCCTGCACCCCATGGCAAGGACAATGGCGGCGGGCCGGACCGTCCACAGCCCGCGGGCGGAGCTGCTCAGCGCAAGCATGCCGTCCCTGCCGGCGCTGACGACGCTGGTCTGCAGGGCCAGCATGACGCCGCTGCCCTCGAGCTGCCGGATGTAGCGCTCCGCGTATTCGGGACCCGTGAGCTCTGCGTCGAAATTGAATGCCCCGAAGCCGGCGTGCACACACTGCTTCAGGATCCCTCCGAGCCAGCGGTCGCGGTCTACCAGGAGAACGCGCGCCGCCCCTGCGCTGCGCGCCCCAATGGCCGCGGCAATGCCGGCAGGGCCGGCTCCGATCACCACCACTTCGAAGCGCTCAGCCATGGGAAGCCCCGCCCCGGGTCTCCCCGATCACCACCGTGGACAACGGCCCGTTCTTTCGGATGTCCGCGGCGGGGATCCTCAGCTCTCGGGACATGACCTGGAGGATCCTGCTGAGATCGAATGCCCCTTGGCAGCGCCCCGTTCCCGTCCGGGTCCGGATTTTCACCGCATCGAGTGTCCGTGCCGGCAGGGGGGCGTGCAGGGCATCCACGATGTCCCCTTCGGTCACATACTCGCAGCGGCAGACAACATTGCCGAAAGCGCTGTTTCGCCGCAGCGCTGCTTCCTTCTCGTTCTCCGGCAGATCGCGGAACAGCGGCCGCAGCCGGTATTCCTTGAGCCCTCCGCTCCTGCGTTTCAGATCGATGAGACCGCCGACCAGGTCGCGGACCCTTCCAGCTATGGCCGGGGCTGCCGTCAGCCCGGGTGAGGCAATGCCGGCCGCATTGACCAGCCCCCGGACCTCGCGGTGTGCCTCGATAAGGAAATCTTCCCTGCTGCCGCTTGCACGGACGCCGGAAAACGAGCCGATGATCCTGCTGACGTCAAGGCCGGGCACGAGCCGCAGCACGTGGCGGCGCACGATCTCGAACCCCTCGGCAGTGGTCGACGTGTCGGCGCGGTCGCCGATGACCGCCGAATCCCCGCCGATGATCATGTTGCCGTGAACAGAGGGGAATATGAGGATGCCTTTCCCCGAGGGAAGCGGGATCTGGAAAACGGGGCGGCTGACATACCATCCATAGTCGCTGTCCAGCACGTAGTATTCACCGCGGCAGGGGGTGATCTTGAAGTCGCTGATGCCCGCCATGCCCATGACCTGGTCAGCGTTCACACCGGCGCAGTTGACGACGAGCGCCGCGCGCAGCGTCCCCCTGCTGGTTGCCACCCCAGTCACGGCGCCATTTTCCACGGGAAGACCGGTTACCTCGTGGTCGAAGAGGAATGTTACCCCGTTGATCGCCGCCTGCTCGGCCATGGCGATAACGAGGCGAAAGACATCGACGATACCACCTGAAGGAAGGCTGAGCGCTGCCAGCGCATCACGGCTGACATTCGGTTCGGTGCGCCGGATTGTCTCGGCGTCAATGATCGCCGCCCCGGGAACCCCGTTGCGCCAGGCCCGCTTGTGCAGGTCTTCCAGGATTCCCCGCTCGCGCTCGTCGAAGGCAATCACGTAGATCCCGGTCTGCAGCCACGTGACGCCAAGGGAAGCGCACAGCCCCGGGAAGGCCCAGTTGCCTTCGACGTTGAGGGTTGCCTTCAGCGTCCCCGGCTTGGGATCGTGCCCCCCGTGGATGATCGCCCCGTTTCCCTTGCTCTGGCCGGCGCAGAGGTAGCTTCCCTTCTCCACGACCGCGATCGACAGATCGTACGCGCTGAGCTCCCGCGCCACGGCACAGCCGACGACACCGGCCCCTATGATGATGACATCATAGGGGGGGGCGGCGGCGGGAGCTCTCTCGTTTGCCATGCCTATTCCGTCAGGCGGTTTGGTCTTTTCAGAACCTCGGGGTTGGCGATGAAATCAGGCTTTTCCCCGCGCAGCAGCTTTGCGAACTGCGTGCCCATGAGGATCGGCGCGACCCAGTACGAGTTGCGGGTGTCCCCCGCGCGGTGATTTGTCACGGTGACATTGTCCAGCTGGAACAGGGGATGGTCCCCCGTGACCGGCTCCGCCTCGAAAACGTCCACCGCGGCGCCGGTGATCCAGCGCTCCTTCAGCGCCCGGCAGAATGCCGGCAGGTCGACCTTTCTCCCCGATCATGCCCTTGGTGGCGTCGGTGAGCCGCGCGTGCAGGCTCACGATGTCGGACTCCTTCAGCAGTTCCGGAAGGCCGACCGGCGCGTATCCCGCCTTGACGAGCGCGGCGGGATCCACGAACGGGTCATAGACAAGGATCTTCACGTCGAAGGATGACAGGCGGCGCGCCACCAGGCGGCCCGTCTGCCCGAATCCGACCAGACCGATGGTGGAGCCGTTCAGCTCGGGGATGAAGTCAGTGTTCGGGTAGTACTCCCTCCAGCCCGCGGCCGATTTCAGGGCCATGTACGAGCGGGAGATGTTGCGCGTCTCGGCCAGCATCAGCCCGATCGTGTACTCGGCGACGGCCTGCGAATTGTGGTTGGGAGTGTTGATCACCGCGATTCCCAGCTCGGTTGCCTTCTTCATGTCGATGTTTTCAAGCCCGCCGCGGGCAGTCGCGATTGCCTTCAGACGGGGAGCCGCCATGAGCGTCGCCGCGCTGATCGGGCAGATCTGGATGGCCAGGAGGTCGGCCTCGGCAATGAGCGAGCACAGGTCGGCCGGCGGCTTCTCCGCGGCGGGCCCATTCTCCTCGACATTCCGCCACGTGCGGCGGATGTCGGCGCGGTCCTTGTTGCAGAAGTCCGTTGCAAGGACGCGCGATATCTTCCCCTTGAGCTCCTCCACGGAGTACGCGAGGACCATCTTGTCAGTGGGGCACAACAAGTCACCTACAGCGAGTCCTACCATAACCCTTCCTTTTGTCCTGATGTCCGTGCCTCGGGGATTCACGCGCCTAGAGCCCGCGGCCGGGAGGCATTCCCTGCGCCCTACGTCCTCTGCGATTCTTCGACCAGTTCCGCGAGGAGCCGGGCAGCAGTCCCTACTGTCCGGGATGCGCAGCGCTCACGGTTTCCCGGCGCTGCCCAGTACTGCTTGCGAGTCGCGGGGTCCTTCAGGTCGACCCCGAGGATCACGCGGCAGTCGCTTCCACCCATTGCCTGCGCGAATCGACGGTGCCATTCCGCGCACAGGAGGTAGGTCCGTTCCTTTTCCTGCTCCTCCGCGAGCTCGCGGCGACCGTTCAGCAGTCCCAGCGTGAGCACGCCGGCGGCCAGGGCGCCGCAGAGCGACCCCATGTTCCCGACCCCCCCTCCGAAACCCGTTGCTGCTTTCAGCACATCGGGGGAGGAGAGATCCAGCGTTTCCGCCATGGCCAGCAGGACGGACTGGCAGCAGTTCCAGCCGCCGACCAGACTGTCGTGCGCCTTCTGGTACGCGCGCTGCGGGCGGTCCGCCGCGGCCGTATCCATTATTTTCCCGCGGCTGCGGCCGCACACACTTTGCGCTTCTCCACCAGCCGCTGCATGTCCACCCAGAGACTCATGCGGCTGTCGATCAGGCGCACGTACAGCTCGAACAGCTCGGCATACGCCTTGTTCTTCTCCCGGTCGGGTTCGTGCACGCGCTTCACCTTCACCATGTTGCGGGCCGCTTCCTGGTGGTCCTTGTACATCCCCACGCAGACCGCGGCGTTGATGGCCGCTCCTCGCGCGCCGAACTCGCTGCCGCTGGTGACTTCCATGACGCGGCCGGTGCAGTCCGCGATGATCTGCGACCACACCTCGCTCTGCGCGCCGCCGCCGCCGAGCCTCACCGTGTCGAAATGGCAGGAGAGCTCTATTGCCTTGTAATTGTGCAGGGTGGCCAGGGCAACGCCTTCGAAGACGGCCCGGTAGAGATCCCCCCGTGTCGATGCATCGCTGAGACCTGCGAACTCGCCGCGGGCCCGCGCTTCCACGAACGGGGACCGCTCACCCTGCAGGAAAGGAAGGAAGTATGCCCCGTTGGATCCCAGGGGCGCGGCGGCGACGGCAGCGTTGATGATGTCGTACTTGGTGACGCCCTTCTTCTCGGCCTCCAGACGTTCAGCAAGGCCGAACTCGCGCTCGTACCAGTCGAGATTGTTGGCGGCGGTCATGGCCATGGAGTGCACGATGTACTGGCCGGGCACCGTGTGGCAGGAAAGGCTCGAGGCCCTGTTGATGGCGGGCTTCCCCGCCACCGCCATGTGGATGCCGGCAGTCCCCACGATGGAGAAAGCATCGCCGGCCTTTACACAGCCCTGGCCGAGCGCCGTGGAGCAGCAGTCCCAGCCGCCGACTGCCACCGGGGTGCCTTCGGCGAGACCCGTGGCTGCCGCCGCCGCCTTTGTCACCGTGCCGGCGGAAGAGGCGGAGGGGCGTATCGGGGGGAGCA
>JBEKVA010000495.1:0-3017 GCA_049514475.1 Spirochaetia bacterium | reverse complement strand
GCCTTGAGCCGCGCAGGACTCGAACCTGCGACCCGAAGATTAAGAGTCTTCTGCTCTACCAACTGAGCTAGCGGCCCATGCTCTGCACGGTACCCCGTGCATTTCCTTTGCACACGCTCACTGAACGCGTCCGGCAGGACTCGAACCTGCGACCTACGGGTTCGAAGCCCGGCGCTCTATCCAACTGAGCTACGAACGCCAGAAAGCCACACCCCGGCCACGGTATTTTCCGTGCAGTTCCGTGGCATTCTGCCCTGCACTCTGATTCCCGCCCATAACGCGCCCACCGACGCGCTATGCCCTCTCTGCGTCCCTTCGGGCCGCCTGTCGGGCTTCGCGTCGCCGAGGGCGACGCTACGGGTGGGTGACGGGTCTCGAACCCGCAACTTCCAGATCCACAGTCTGGTGCTCTGCCAATTGAACTACACCCACCGTGCGCGGAGAAATATGACCAAAGAACAATCTTTTGTCAACAGAGCGGCCACGGTATGTCGTGGCATTTCATGCGGAGGCTCGTCGTGACAGAAGATTCCAAATCGGGATACAATTCTTTCATGAAAAGGATCCTCATGGCCGCCCTGCTGTTGTCTCTCACCGCCGCGTCGCAGGACGCCACCGGCACCGACGCGAAGTCCTTTGCCATCGCGGAAGTGGGGCCCTCCGGCACGATCCCCCACGAGAACCTTGAGGGAGGCATCTGGGTCCTGTTCAACCGTCCCGTTGTCGCCCTGGCGGTTCTGCAGAAGCCCGCCACCTCCTCGAAGTTGCTGTCGATCTCCCCGCGTATCGAGGGAGTCTATCGCTGGTACGGCTCGCGCCTTTTCTCCTTCGAGCCGAAGGGCCCGCTGGCTCCCGCCACCGAATACAGCTTCAGTGTCTCAAAGTCCCTGCGCTCGCTCGCGGGGGAGTCCCTCGCGGGAGACACCCGGTTCAGCTTCCGCACAGAGCCCCTTGGCCTGGTGTCCCTCACCCCCCAGGGGTCTGACGTGCCACCCGAGAGCAGCACGGAGCTCATCGCGACGTTCAATTTCCCCGTGGACCTGAAGACCATCGTTCCTTCCCTCCGCCTGGAAGCCGGCGGCGTCCAGGTCCCCTTCAAGGCGGCGCGTCCCGTCATCACCAGCAAGATGCAGCTCGGTCCGTATGAGAATGCTGACCGGCTGGTTTCCCTGAAGCCGACAACTGCGCTGCCCCGCGACGCGGAGGTGAAGCTCCGCGTGCTCGCCGGGGCAAAGCCGCGTCCCGAGAACTACGGAACTGACAGCGAGCTGAGATTCAACCACCCGTTGAACACGGACACGGTGGCCTCCAGCCTCCGGGTCGACATCCCCGGGTACTCCGTTGCCGAGCACCTGGAGGTCTCCGGCTCCTGGGTCATGCTGCACGCGGTGCCCGTGGAGTTCGATTCGAGCATGTCCCTGACGGTGCTCGCCAGCATGGCGGACACCTACGGGCAGACCCTCGGCACCGATCTTCCCATCAGCCTGGAGTCAGGGCCGGCTGCCAGCTACGTGGAGTTCCGCGGCACGGGCCAGAAGATCCTCGAGGCCCAGTTCCCGCCGAAAGTGGCCGTGGAGATGCAGAACGTCGACGAAGGCAGCTACGTGATGGGGCGCATCGAGGACCCCTACAGCAAGCTTCCCACCGGTCCCGAGATGATGATCGACACGGCGAAAATCCCGAGAAACCAGAGGCATTTCGAGATCTTCGACCTCTCTCCATACCTGAACAGCGCGGGCCGCGGGACCGCCTTCATTTCGTGGGCACTCTCGGGCCCCTTCTGGGGAAGCGACACGCCCCAGGAGGCCAAGGATGACCTGGTGGTGCAGGTCACCGACATCGGCGCCTCGGTGCACGTGAGCTACAACACCCTCCTGGTCCTGGCCACCTCCCTCAGCAAGGGCACACCGATTGTGGATGCCACCGTGACCCTGCGCAAGGAAGGAGCGACCGTGGCAAGCGGCCGCACTGACGCAAAGGGTCTCGCCTCCCTCGCCCTTGCCCCGGGGGTGCTGTTGAACGCGTTCCGGGGAGTCGAGGAAAGGGCCGAGCTGGAAGTGCTCAAGGGCAAGGACCGGCTGGTGCTGCGGCCTTCCGAGATCCCTTGCGAAACGTGGAACTCCAACGAGCCGTATTCCGCGGAGATGCCGCGGCCCCTCACTTACCTGTGGTCGGATCGCGGGATCTACAGGCCCGGTGAGAAACTTTCATTTGCCGGCATTGACCGGAACCTGGTCACGGGGAAGCTCTCGCCCGTCACGGGCAAGTACCGCGTCGAGCTGACCAACGGGTCGGAGGACGCGGAGGCGCTCGTCAAGGTGAACGGCACCACCTCCACGACGGGAAGCTTCTCGGGCCAGATCGCCCTCCCGCAGAATCTCGAGCCGGGGGACTGGCTGCTGGTCTTCCACCGGCTGGCCGGGCCGAAGGATGACCGCACCGGCACCGCCTACGTGCAGGTTGCCAACTTCCGCCGGGTTTCCTTCTCCGTCGACGTTTCCCTCCCCGATGAGCGCCGTTTCATGGGAGACACCCTGGAGGCGAAGTTTTCGGGCACCTACCTTGCCGGCGGAAATGTGGCAAAGGGGAAGTGGAGCTGGTTCTGGACGCGCCGCGAGACCTGGTACCAGCCGCCCGGTGATGCGCTTGCCGACTACACCTTCGGCGACGTGGAAAAGGGGTGGGCGGAAGACCAGGGCTCGGATTCTGGGTCCCTCACCGGCACGGGGGTCGTGACGGCCGCGCAAAAGCTCGCCGACGGGGAAAAGGGGCGCGTCTACTCCTACGAGGTCAATGGCACCGTCGAGGATGTCGATCGGCAGGCCATCTCGAAGAGCGGCGCCCGGCTGGTCTTCTCCTCCCAGCAGCTCATCGGGGGGAAGATCACCTCGGACGCAAAATCGGATGATTCCCTGTACTTCGTGAAGAAAGGACAGCCCTTCACGCTGAAGACGGTCTCCGTTGACCCCGACGGCAAGAGCTATCCCTCGGAGCCGGTGAGCGGAAAGCTCATCCGC
>JBEKVA010000494.1:0-3017 GCA_049514475.1 Spirochaetia bacterium | reverse complement strand
ACGCCAGCTCGTAGGCGGAATAGCGCTTCCTCAGCAAGCGGATATTGCGCACGGGCAGGAGCAGGTTCTCCCGGCGTATGCCGAGAGCGTCGAGGGTGAAGGGGTACTGCAAGCCGTCGAGTGCCTCCACCATGGCGCCCATTTCCTCCAGCAGCGAGTGACCCAGGGAAACGATCTCCTGCCGATGCGTTCTGAATGTTTCCAGCCGCTGCGCCATCACCCCACGGTCGAAGCGCCGGCCGTTCATCTCGTCGGCCACCTTCCCCGCGTAGGGCCGCATCCCCTCTTCCAGAGTTTCCTGCCATGGCAGCTCGGCATCGTAGAGGTCCAGGCGGCGGCGAACATTGGGCTCGAAGTCGCCCAGCCGCTCCCAGAGCGCGCGGTAGGCCGGCAGCATCACCCTGCAGGCAGCGCCGACGAGCACGCCGTGAAGGTTTAGGGGCGCATTGCCCGCCGCGTGCACCGTTTCCCAGAAATGGGAAAGGGTGTGTTCCGCTGATGAAGCCGGGCGGGAGCCCCCGATGGCCTGCATTGCCAGTCCCGAGCTCAACGCCGCATCGGTGAGCGTGCGCACCGCCCTTTCGGGGTCGTCGCGCAGCGTGCGCGCGGCGGAGAGCGCGCTCCGCGCTGATTCCAGCGCCAGCTCCGCGATCACGGGACAGAAATGCTCCCCCGTCATGATCCGCGACAGGCTCCAGTCGAGGTGGGCCGTGTACGTCGCAAGAAGGTCACCAATGCCCGCGTAGAACATTTCCCGAGGAGCCTTGCCGATGACATCCAGGTCGCACACGATCACTTCGGAAGTCCTGGCGGGGAGCGACGACTTGTACCCTTTCACGCCGAAAGACACGGTGGCAGAGGGGTAGGCATCCATCGAGGCCGCCGTGCCCACCGACCAACCCGGGCGATCGATCTCCAGGGACACCCGCTTCACCAGGTCGCTGATGACCCCGCCACCGACTCCCACCAGAAGATCGGGAGAGGAAGAGAGAGCATCCTCGGCCAGGCCCCGCGACAGCTCCAGCGTCGGGTACGGCTTCGGCGTGCCGGGGAGAACCCGTGAGGTGACCCGCCCGCCGGGAAGCGCCGCCTTCCAGCCGGCAGCGGCGGCAGCCTCCGTATTCTCGTCGCTCAGGACCCACAAACGGATCCCGTCGCCGTGTGCCTGCACGAGCGACCGCGCAGACGCCTCAAGGGCGCCGTGCTCCATGAAAATCTTCCGGGTGCCGACATGGTGCGTGAGACCGCAGGAGCATTCATATGCCCCACTGGCATCAAAACGGGAGAGAAACTCGCTGTAATAGGTCTGTTCCACGGCGCCCACTATACTGAAAGGGCAGGGAGCGGTAAATATACGCGCCAGGAGTCATTAATGGATGAAAAACGGGGTTCGAAGCAGGGCGCACGGGAGCAGGGGCACGGCACATACCGGCAGGGCTCGCCGCCGCTCCTGGTGCTGGATTTCGACGGCGTGATCTGCGATTCCATCGAGGAATGCTTCGCCTCCTCCTGGACGGCCTACCACGTCCTGTACCGCAGGGACGACGGGCGGCAGGTGCCCGCGGGAGCCAGGGAGGAGTTCGCGCGGATGCGGCCCTTCATCAGGACCGGCGAAGATTTCCCGCTGATCCAGGAGCTGCTGGCGAACGGGGTCACGGTGAAAAGCCAGGCAGGCTTCGATGCCGCCTCCAAGGCCAACGGCACCGAGAAGATGCAGCTTTTCCGCCGCCTCTACTACCAGGCGCGGACGACACTGCTGGAGGAGCACCGGGAACAATGGCTTTCGATGAACAGGATCTACCCGCACATGGTGCGCGCGTTGAACCTGCTGCTGCCGTCAGCCCCATTTTTCATCCTTTCGACAAAGAAGACCGCCTTCATCACCGAGGTGCTCGACTCTGCCGGCATCTCCGTGCCGGTGCAGAGAATTCTGTTCACCGAGCACGAGCCGAAGCTCGTCACCGTGGAGAGGCTGCGGGCAGAGGGCGGGTTTCCCGAGGCATACTTCGTGGAGGACCAGATCGACAGCATCCGCTACAACACCAATCCACTCATCAAGGTGCGTCTTGCCGCGTGGGGATACGTCAGGGAGGAATGGCTGGCGGAGCCGCGCGCTGTGACCGTTCTCACCCCCGAGGAGCTCCTGGCATTCGTCGAGAAGGTGTACCGGCCGGCCTGATCAGGGGGCGCAGCGCGGATCCCTTCCATTCAAAGGGACGCCGCGCGAGCGCCCGCAGCGTGATGAAGCTGTAGAAAAAACCAAAGAAGAAAAGAAACGGCAGGAAGCGAAGGAAGTACCGCCCTTTTTGCTTTCCCTGGTAGAAGCCGCCGATTGCCCCGAGAATCCCTATGCTGAGAAAAGCGTTGAGGGAGAGAAGCGGCACCCGCGCATCGAGTGCTCCCAGCGGGAGAACGAGCAGGCTCCCGACGAGGTAGATCAGCACGACGAAAATGAAGAATGCGCGCGTCACGAGGTCCGCGGAGAAAAGGCCGCCGGCGTTCCACCGGGTGTGCTGCTCCACGTATTCCCGCCATCGGAGCTTGGGGAGGGTGAGCGCCGCGGAACGCGGGGAAACGCAGGCATCCGCCTGCCACCCTCCCTGGCGGCAGACCGCGTCAAGCAGCATGGCGTCCTCGGTGACCGAGTAGCCCAGACGGTGAAAGCCTCCGACATCACGGATGGCGGCCGCGCGGACCGCCATGTTGTTCCCGTAGCAGCCGGTAGGAACCCCTATGCCCACCGACCCCAGGTTGTACTGGTTGAGCAGCGGCTGCTCGAATGCCTGGAACTCCTCCAGGAATGTCCTGCCGGCGGTGAGCTCGATCCTGCCCAGCACGACCCCCACCTTCGGGTCCCGGAAGTGACGGAGGATTTCCTCCGCCCAGGTCCGGGGAAGCTCGCAGTCGCCGTCGGTAAACAGCAGCACCTCTCCCCGCGCCTGCGCGAATGCCAGGTCCAGCGCCGACTGCTTGCCGGTGAGGCCGCGGGGCTCCTCGCGGTTGTGGATGACCCGCGC
>JBEKVA010000493.1:0-3018 GCA_049514475.1 Spirochaetia bacterium | reverse complement strand
ATCTCCATCTCGTCCTCGGACAGGGCAAAGATCGGACTGCCCTTTCCGGGAGGAGTGCAGCCGGTAAGGGCCATACCCATGGTACGCGTTACAGCCACCACCCGGTTTCCCAGAGATTCGAGTTCGTCCAGACCGGCGCCGCGTTCGGCGGCGGCTCCCGTCGCTTTAATCACAAAGAAGTTCCCGGCAACGCCGCGACGGCCCACTGTGTACAAGGAATCCTTCACTGCTACATCATCGTTGATGACCACAGTCTTGACAGTAATGCCATCGGCTTCCGCCATTTCGCGCCCCATGCTGAAGGACATCGTGTCGCCTGTGTAGTTGTTCAGGAGGTGCAGGACGCCCTTCGGGGATGCAACAAGGCGGGTAGTCTGGTAAACGAAGTCGGCGGGCGGAGCGGCGAAGACGTTGCCTGGGCAGGCGGCGTCAAGCATGCCCCGGCCGACGGCCATAACATGTGACGGTTCGTGTCCGGATCCTGAACCCTGCATAATGGATACCTTGTTCGTATTGGGAATATCATTGCGCATAATCAGATTGTATTCGGGCACATACTTGAGCGTCTGAGGGTTAGCCAAGGCAATTCCCCTCAACATTTCGGGCACGAAATCCTTGGGGTCGTTGACGAATTTCTTCATTTGCAACTCCTTTCACCTTCCAGCGATAGTGACTAACCTCTCCAGGCCCTGTTAACCGCCTCGAACAGGATGGCTACGGCAACAGCGCCCGCATCCAAAGTTCCAATACTGCGTTCCCCCGTGTAAGCCGCACGGCCTTTTTTCGCGATCATCTCGCGGGTAGCCTCTGCAGCCTGCCGGGAAGCAACCGCTGCCGCTTCCAGAGCCGCGGAGGCGTCGTCCCTGTCGTGGAGCTCTTTTTCCAATACATCGACGGCCGGCACCAACGCATCCAGAAGCGTCTTGTCACCGAGATCGGCCTGGCCCCGTTTTTTGATTCCTTCAATTGCCGAACGGAGCATGGCAATCACATCCTGGCGTGTGATGTCGGCTTTGGTGCCGAGCGTCATAGCGGCGCGCAGGAAAGCAGTCCCCCAGATAGTGCCCGAGACGCCGCCAACTGTACCAATGATGACTGAGGAAACCTTCTTCAAGAAATTGCCGGGGAGGCTGTGATCCATGGTGTCCCACTCTTGCAGGATCTTTTCGAAACCGCGGGCGATTGAATATCCGAAATCTCCGTCGCCCACGACTCCATCGAGTTCGCTGAAGTAGGATTCGTTTTCGAGAACGGTATTGGCAATAACCCGTAGAACAGATTCAACGTTCTTGGTCATTGCGATTCTCCTTACAACAGGGCAAAGACCTTCATTCCATCGACTATCTGCCGCAGCCCATACTGCCTGTGGCAGCTAGGGGAAAACCCATAGCCCTTAGCGAAAGAGCTTTACGACCAGTCTCGCGTGATTGCTGCCCTAAAGCCCCTGGCGGTTGCCGCGGGATCTTCCGATTCGCAGAGTGATCGACCCATGATGAAACATTTTACCGGGATTCCCCTGAATCGCGACAAATCCTCGGGATGTTTCAAACCTCCAGTCACGGATACTTCGAAGCCCATGCTTGCCAGGCCCTTAATCCGCTCGAGGTCTCTCTCCGACCAATCTTCCCCGGCAGCTTCCGCATCAAAGGCCCGGTGGTAAATTGCCTGTTTCAGTCCGTTGTGCTTCCACTCTTCGGCCTGTTTCATGGTCCATTCGCCATAGAGTGCAATTTGAATATCACCACTGAACTTTCTTGCAACCGGCAGGCTGGCTTTCATCGCGGTGAGCGCACATGAAATAATGGTGAGCCACGTAGCCCCCCTGGAAAAAGCCATTTCTGCCAGCCCAGCTCCACCATCAGCTGCCTTGAAATCGGCAACAATGAAATGCTGGGGAAAGTGCTTACGGAGACTGGCAACTGCCTGAACGCCCACCGAAAAGCACAGTGGCGTGCCTGCCTCTATGACATCCACTTCTGCCGCTACTACCTCTGCCGCCTTCAGTGCGGCAGGTAGTTCCGCTTGGTCGAGCGCGACCTGCAACAATGGTCTCGCCATTGAACCCTCCTTTAAGAGAAATTCAGCACCTTATGTCGATTGACTTTCCTAAAAGAGTATCTGTAAGAAGTAAAGTTTGTCAATACGTTTTCTAAAAAGTTCTTGCAAAAGTGATTCTTCTTGTCTACGATCATTCTAATTCTGCATCTGGAGGTCATGAAATGTCCGAATTATCCAGTAAACAACGCATTCTGCGCGTACTGAATCGGCAGGAGCCTGACCGGGTGCCGCACTTCGAATGGGTGGTTGATAAGAAGGTTCGCGCCGCGCTACTTCCCGGCTGCACATCAAACAATGACTTTGCAGTGAGAATGGGGCAGGATGCAGTGACCTCCGAACCGGATTTCAAGAATGAGCAAATAGCGCCAGGGAAGTGGCGAACCGAATGGGGATATGTCGTTCAGCATTCTGACGAAGACCATGGCGTAGAGAGCAATCCCCCTATTCGGACCTTGGAAGACTTGGATCGCTATGTTGCCCCCGACCCCTGTGCGACCGGCCGCTATGCGAGCATCGAAAAGACACTCGCCAAGTACGGAGAGAAGAAAGCGGTCGTCGTGCACCTGAACGATGTTTTTTCGATCCCTCGGAATCTCATGGGCTTCGAGAACCTGCTGATGGCAATAGCAGCTGAACCGGAGTTGGTACGCGCCCTCGTCAGGCTTTCCGTCGACATTAACATCGCAATGGCAAAAGAGGTTGCCTCCCGCGGAGTGAAGATCGTTTTTACCGGCGATGACTATGCCGGAGATTCAGGTCCTCTTATGTCTCCGGCCCATTTCCAGGACCTCTTTGCAGACTCCCTCCGCCAGCTGGTCCAAGGTTTCAAGTCGCTGGGGCTCATGGTGATCAAGCATACAGATGGAATGTTGTGGCCAATCATTGACCCGATCGTGGATTCAGGCATTGACTGCCTGGATCCCATTGATCCTTTGGCAGGAATGAAGCTGGGAGAAGTCA
>JBEKVA010000492.1:0-3058 GCA_049514475.1 Spirochaetia bacterium | reverse complement strand
GCCACGTCGCAGGAGTACCCGCGGATCTGTAGCATCGCGCTCACCAGGGACCGTATTTCTCCCTGGTCCTCCAGCACAAGTATACGGGGCGGCTGGTCGGGGCCTGCACCCTCCAGGCCCGTCACTCCCGTCTCCCTGGGTCCCCCTCCCGTTGAAAGCACGCTCCCCTCCTCTGCCCCCTCACGCGTGGTGCGGGTGCTCTTTCAGTTTCTTCAGTCCGGCGGCGAGCGCCAGCTCGATCTGCACCCGCATCTGCCTCTCCTTGCCCTGGTCCGGGTTCAGGGGAGCGAGCAGCGACGTGTAATAGCTCGGGGTGACGTGGTTCAGCGTCCACGCGGCCAGATCGGTAATGCACTCGTCGCAGGTGCACATCTGCCGGCCGCTCTCGATCAGACGCCCGATGGATTCGAAGACCATCTCCTGGGAGCGATTGCCCAGGTTGTCCAGGTTGTAGCGTTCCTTCAGTTTCATCCCACCCTCCTTGCCGCGACCCTGCCGCGCAGCCGTTCATGGATCCGCGCGGCGATGCCCTCCACGGGGATGACCTCGTGCGCGTCCCCGTTCTGAACGACTTCCCGGTTCATGCCATAGATGACCGAGCTCTCCTTGTCCTGGGCAATCACGTGACCTCCCCGCTTGCGCAGCTCGTGCATGCCGGCGGCCCCGTCCTTGCCCATGCCCGTCATGATCACGCCGATTGCGCGGTGGCCGTACTCGACGGCCACGGAGTGCATCAGCACGTCCACCGACGGCCGGTGACCGTTGACGTTCTCCTCCTGGTTCAGGAGCACCCGCGGCTCGGACCCGAACCGCGACACCGTCATGTGGAAGTTGCCCGGCGCCAGCAGGACGCGGCCGGGGAGGATGGGGTCCCCGTTCTCCGCCTCCTTCACCGCCACCTCGCAGCAGCTGTCCAGGCGGTCGGCGAATGCCTTCGTGAACACGGGGGGCATGTGCTGCACCACCACGATCCCCACCGGCAGATCCCGCGAAAGCCTCGAGAGCACGCTCTTCAGCGCCACCGGGCCGCCGGTGGAAGTGCCAATGGCCACCAGCTCGTACTCCCCTGCCTCGCCAGCCGGCGGGGCCACGCGCACCGGAGGTTCCGGGGCGGGGACGTGCACGGGGGCCTGCTCGCGGGGGCTCTCGGTGCCCAGAGTCCCGGCGGCGCCGGCTTTGAACACGATCCGGGCGGCGTTCTTCACCTTCTCGATGAGCTCCTTCGCCACGGCCGGGATGCCGCCGGAGAGGGAGTTGGAAGGCTTCAGCACGAAGTCCACCGCGCCGAGGTCCAGCGCCTGCAGCGTGAGCTCGGCGCCCTTCTGCGCGTGGGCGCTGAGCACGATGATGGGCGTCGGCTGGACGCTCATGATGCGCCTGATGGCCTCCAGGCCGCCCATGCCCGGCATCTCCATGTCGAGGGTGATGACGTCGGGATGCTCCTTCTGCAGCTTCGGCAGCGCGAACTCTGCCTGCGCCGCGGTGGCCACCACCTGGATCTCGGGATCGGAGGTAAGGATGTCGGAGGCGATCCTGCGAACCAGGGCGGAATCATCGATGATCATGACACGGATCATGCCGCGCCCTCCTTTTTCCGGCGGTAGATGGGGGCCTTCAGGGACGATGCATAGGTGAAGCATTTCGTGAAGGCCGAGAGGGACTCCGAGTGGCCTATGAAAAGATACCCGTCGGGGTGGATTGCGCGGGCAAAAACACCGTCCACCAGCTTCGCCTGCGTCGGCTTGTCGAAATAGATCATGACGTTGCGGCAGAAGATGATGTTGATGCGTTCCCCCGGCGGCGGGTCGACGAAGAGGTTGTGCACCTTGAACTCGACCCGTGCGCGGGCCTCGGCGCTCACCTGGTAGCTCCCGTCCTCCCGCGGCTGGAAATAGCGGGAAAGCAGGTGGGGCGGCACGAGGCGCAGGGCGCGATCGCGGTAGATTCCTTCCTTTGCCCGGGCGATCACCGTGGTGCTGATGTCGGTGCCGACGATGGTGATCTCGCCGACCTCCGACAGGGCGGCGGATTTGTCGCCAGAGCCCTCCGCCCGTAACGCCTCGTCGGCGATGATGCGCAGGGTGTAGACCTCCTCGCCCGTGGAGCAGCCGGCGCTCCAGATGCGGATCCTGCCACTGGCGCGGAGGAGCTCGGGAAGGATGGTCCGGGAGAGGGCCGTGAAGTGATTGTCCTCCCGGAAAAAGTAGGTCTCGTTGGTGCTCACCGCGTCGATGAAGTTCGGCATCTCCTTTTCCGCCGCGCGGCCCGAGGTAAGAAGGGCCAGGTACTCCTCGTAGCTTCCCAGGCTGAGCTGCACCACGCGCTTGCGAAGCCGGTTGGAGACCAGGATCTGCTTGCCCTCGCGCATGTGGATGCCCGTCTTTTCGTAGATCAGGGCGCGGAACTTGTCGAAGGTGTCGTCGCTCAGGATCGGCGTCGTCACGGCGGCAGGAGCCGGGGAACGGGTGGGAGAGCTCATGGGGTACCTCCGTGGCGCTCGATGGCCTGCAGGGTCTTCACGGATACCTCGCCCGTGGCATTGTCGAAGACCACGGTGCGGCCCACCGTGCCTCCGATGTCCTCGAAGATGATCGGGATGCGGCTCTCCGCCAGGATTCTCCGCGCGGCCTGCACGTTCTGGTCCCCGATGGAGGCCAGCTTCGCGTTGCCCATGGGAAACATCTGCGCCCCCCCGATGAGGAAGGCCTGCAGGGAAGTGCGGCGGCTGCCCGCGACGGTCAGGCTTGCCACCAGTGCGGGTATCGCCGTATCGGCGTACTTCCCGGTGGTGGCGTCGTCCCGGTGCTTCGCCGGCAGCATGATGTGCGCCAGGGCGCTCACGCGGCGGTCGCGGTCGCTGAGGATGATCCCGACGCACGATCCGAGGATCGTCTTCAGGCGGGCAGAGTCTTTCACCATGCCCATCTCCGCCATTTTCACCGTCACGGTGATTGCAGACGTTTCTGCCATATCGTTCCGCCGCTCAGCTTCCCAGCGCGGGGGAGGCTGCCTCGCGCGCCAGGCTGTCCATGAGCCTCACCAGTGACTGCGGCTCCAG
>JBEKVA010000491.1:0-3067 GCA_049514475.1 Spirochaetia bacterium | reverse complement strand
CTCGTAGACCACCTTCCTTATAGCCGCCAGGGAGTCGACGCAGTGGGAGAAGCCGGTGACCAGGGGCGCGTACAGCCGGTAGCGCGCGCCGCGTTCCGTGATGTCCTTGCCGTTCTTCAGGCAATCCTCGAGCATACCGGACAGGAAGGGGTCAGGGGCGATCTTGTGCACCTCGTCGTAGTAGCGCAGCTTGTTCTCGACGGCAGCATCGATGCGCTGGCGCACCTGCTCCTGGAAGGCGAGGTAGAGGTCCTCGAATGTCGTATAGCGGGAAAGCGGGCCGGCGTCCGGGCCGATATGATTTCCATTCAACAGGGAGCGGCCCCTGTTCAGGGTGCTCTCCAGGCTGAGCAGCACCTCGATGTGACCGTAGGAGAACTCCGTGCGGCCGTAGGGCAGCGTTTCCCAGCAGCCGTCGTTGGAGTAATCCCGCGCGTCCTCCAGCGGAATGCCGAGGTGCTCCACCATTCCCGGGATTACCACGTCGTCGTTGAAGATCGTCGGCTGGGCCCCTCCCTCTGCCAGCCATCGGGCCGCGGTTTCCACGATGGCCGCCGGGGAGTCCTTGTGGAGGCGCAGTGACACCAGGGGATCGATCAGCTCCAGCTCGTTCACCAGCTCGATGACCATGTGGGTGATCTCGTTCGTGCCGTCCCTGCCGTCGGGAGTGAAACCCCCGACGATGCAGTTCTGCAGCCAGTGGTTCTGCGATTGCCCGTAGGTGTAGGACATGTCATTCGACATCTTCAGATGCGTGGTCTCCAGGTTCGGGTCGCCGCCCTGGGACCAGTCCCCGAAGGTGAAGCGGTCCTCGATGTGGCTGTTGTCCAGCTGCACCCGCTCGTTGAACTTCACGAGGAAAGAGCCGAGAAGCTCCCTGGCCTGGCTCACGCTGATGCGGCCGTCCCGGATGTCCTCCCGGTAGTACGGGTACAGGTACTGGTCGACCCGCCCGATGGAGGTGTAGTCGAGGGTGCTGTGCAGGATGGCGTGGATCAGCCACACGCTCTGCAGCGCCTCCTGGAAGGTGCCCGCCGTTTCCATGGGAACCTTCCTGCAGATGCGGGCAATCTCCCGCAGTTCGGCGGCGCGTTCTTCCGTGGGCGCCTCGCCGGCCAGGTAGCTGCAGAGGTCGGAATATCTCCTGGCCAGGATCCCGGCCCCCTCGAGGGACAGGATGACCGCATCGTACCAGTCGCGGGTGGCAGAGTCTTTCGCCGGCACTCCGGCCTTCAGGGCTTCCGCTTCCCGGATGATGGCAGTCAGCCCTTTTGCCAGCACCTTATGATAGTAGGGATTGTGATGTCCCCACACCGACTTGCGGTTCAGGCATGCCGATGCGGCCGCCTCGGCCTCCGCGTCGGTTTCATAGCGGGGGAACGTGTGGCCGAACCCGACGGAGGACATCGTGCAGATGCCCACGATCAGCTCGTCGTCCTTGACCTCGATCGGCATTTCCCGGCAGACTTTCTGGACCGCCAGCGCCTTGCGCACCACCAGGGGCCTGGACGCCAGGGAGGAATCGTCATCGAAGATGCTGAGGTCGTCACCCCACCACTGTTTCTTCTGGTAGTATTCCTGAAACAGGCGCTTCTTTATACGCTCCAGCCGGGCTTCCATGCGTGCCTCCCCGCAATGCCTGTCCAGTCGGATCAGGCCTTCTTCTGATTCTCCAGGCTTCTCTTGATGCTGGCAATATGCGTTCGCACGGTGTGCTGGGCGATCATGGTATCTCCCGAGCGCACCGCGGTCACGAACTCTTCGTGCTCCTGGGTGATTGTCCTGATGTCTGCGAACCCCCGATGCGATTTTTCGATCTCCTCGTACATGAATGCCCGCAGCACAGCATAGACAGCGGTGAAAAGACGGTTCCCGCATCCCGCAATAGCCGCGGCGTGGAAGTCGTAGTCAGACTTGGCAAGCTCCTCCCGCGCGCCTTCTCCCGCCGCCACGGCGGCGCGCATTCGCACAAGCTGGGCTTCCAATGATTGAAGCGTCTCCGCCACCTGGGCCGGGTCCTGGGAGTAGCGCTCCGCGAGCAGGATCAGGCTCCACATCTCGATTGCTCCCCGCGTATCGATCAGGTCGAGGTAGTCGTCGCGGCCGAGCAGGATGGACCAGGTGAGCGCTTCGGCGGAGATGTTGGCCCGGTCACAGACGAAGGTGCCCTTGGCCGTTCGGGAGTCCAGGACCCCAAGGTAATTGAAGACCTTGATCGCCTCGCGGATCGAGGAACGGCCAATGCCCAGTCGTGTTGCCAGCTCGCCTTCCGTGGGGATCCTGTCGCCGGCCTTGAACTGGCCCGAGGCTATGAGCTGACGGATTTTTTCCATTACTTGCGCAACGACGGTCTTACGTTTGATCTTGACCAGCATAAGTGAATCCGACACAGTACCCCCTATCGTAGTTCTTCAATGGTAATCTCTCTTGGTATGCATGTCAAGAATATCTAAATATCATTTTATCTGATAATTGATGTTTCTTTCGATTCATATTCTTTCATGTTACAATCTGGCATATGTCAGAAAAATCAAAAATAATTCGATGGGGAATACTCGGATTCGGGAGTATCGGGACAACGACCTGTCTGCCTGGCTGGCTACGAGGCGGCCAGGACCGGCACGACGGTCACCCTCGCATAGGGGAGCGGGTCAGCGCCACTTGGCGATCTTCAGGAGCTGCTTCACCACCAGCGTTACGATGATCAGCAGTATGATCGCCATGGCGGAAGCGCGCCCGAAATTGTCGTTGGTATACGCGTAGTTGTAGGCGAGCACCGACCAGGTGGTCGTGGCGAAATCCGGTCCGCCCGCCGTCATGATGTAGATGTGGTCGAACGCCTTGAACGCGTCCATGAGACGGAAGACCACCGCCACCATGAGCACCGGCTTCACCAGCGGCAGGGTGATCATCCAGAATGTCTGCCACGGCTTGGCCCCGTACACCCGCGCCGCTTCGAAGGGCTCCACCGGCAGGGATTTCAGCCCGGCAAAGGCGATAAGAAAGATGAACGAGGTCCACTGCCAGACATCGATGAGGATCACCGAGACCAGGGCGTGCCTGGTGT
>JBEKVA010000490.1:0-3096 GCA_049514475.1 Spirochaetia bacterium | reverse complement strand
TGTCGCACCTGTTGGAGCCCCACAGCTCGCGGGTCTGGGGAATGCGGCCCGCCGTGAGACCGATGAACGGGCATTTGCCGTAATATTTCCCGTAGATGCCCTCGATGCTCTTCGCGCCAGATGCTGCGGGCTGATACGCCAGCTCAACGACCGTCGTCACCGCCATGCCCCTGCGAAGCGGTGCCATGTGGGGTGTGAAAAGCAGGGAGAGCTTGCCGTCTGCGGCGGTAAGCTCCTGCGCGATCTCGGGAGCGTGGCGATGCGCCGTGCCGGGGGAATAGGCGTTCGCATTCTCCGAGCGCTCGCAGTAGAGGAGATCGATCTTTTCTTTCCTGCCGGCGCCCGAGATCCCCGAGATGGCGTTCACGATCGCGGTCCCCTTCAGCAGGCCCTCGCGCGCGAGGGGCAGCAGGGGCAGCAGCGTTGCCGTGGGGTAGCAGCCCGGATTGGCGATGATGTCAGCCTTTCGTATTGCGTCTGCATTCCACTCGGCAAGACCGTAGACTGATTTTCCCAGCAGATCCTGCCGGGGCATGGCAGCGCCATAGGCGCGCAGAAAGACGGCGGGGTCCCGGAGGCGAAAATCCGCTGACAAGTCCACCACGACAGTCCTGGCGAACAGCGGAGCGCAGAGCTCGGCGGACTTCAGGTGGGGCAGGGCGGAGAACACCACGTCGAGGCTTTTTGATTCGACGGCCTTGATCGCATCCGCCATGGGCGCCAGCTTGCCGCCGCTTGAGGCCATCTTCTGCTCTATGTCCGCCGGCAGCCCGGGGTCGATGGAACGCACGGGCACGCCGGGCTGGCTGGAGGAGACCGCCAGGATGTCGCTGACATCGGGATGGTTCCTGAGAAGCCTGAGCAGAATCTGACCCGTGTATCCGGTTACCCCAAGAATCGCTGCTTTCATTCCTTCTCCTTACACGCCGGGGATGCGCGCCCGCACGGCCTTCATCAGGCGGGCCGGCTGCACGCCGTTGCGCGGGACCACCAGCACGGTGTCATCCCCGGCCACGGTGCCCAGCACCTCGGGGATGCGCAGGTTGTCCAGGGCCGAGGCGACGCTGCTGGCGTGGCCGGGGAGCGTCCTCATCAGGCCCAGGATCCCCGAGAACTCGATGCTCAGGAACCCCCGCAGGAAATCCTGGACGTAGGTGGCGTCGGAGCCCGGCTTGACCTCTCCCTCGGAACTGAGGTACGTATATCCTCCGTCAGCCGTGGGTGCCTTTCCGATGCCCAGGCGCTTGAGGTCCCGTGACAGCGTGGCCTGCGTCACGGGGAACCCCTGGCGGCGCAGGATGGCGGTGAGCCGCTCCTGGCTGTCGACGGCGGTCTCCGCGACGATGCGGCGGATGGCCGCAAGCCGTGCCCCCCGCCGCCGGCCGGATCCGTTGGTCCTGCCGGCTGTATAATTATCCTTCACAACTGCATAAATATGCCATGTGAGGCCGGGCACGTCAAGGGCCCCACCGCCCCGTGCGCGCAGCGGGCGCGGCCCGCGGGCCTGCTTGCCGCCGCGGCGGCCGCGCGGGTATAGTGGCTCATGAAGATCTGCGTCTACTGCTCATCCAGCGATGCGGTGGGTCCGGCGTACACCGCGGCCGCCGCCGCCATGGGCGCGCTCATCGGGCAGGGGGGGCATACCCTGGTCTACGGCGGGGAAGGGTCGGCCTGATGGGGGCAACGGCGCGCGCCGTTCACCAGCACGGCGGCCGCGTGATCGGCATCATCCCAACGTTCATGAACCGCCCTGGCGTGCCCTACCTTGAATGCGACGAGCTTTCCTTCACAAAGGACATGCGGGAGCGCAAGGCGCTGATGATGGAGCTCGCGGAGGCGTTCATCGCCCTGCCGGGCGGGTTCGGGACCCTCGAGGAGCTCTCCGAGGTCATCACCCAGAAGCAGTTCGGCTTCCTGAAGGGTCCCCTCGTGGCCATCAACACGGCAGGGTTCTACGATCCGCTGGCCGCTTTCTTCGAAGGCTTTTACGCGCAGAGCTTCGCCAAGCCGGCGTTCCGCGCCACCTGCCCGTTCGTTGCCACCCCCGAAGCCGCAATGGCCTACATCGCCGGCTATACCCCGCCCGAGCTTACCAGCAAGTGGTTTACATGAGACCGCACTCCCGCAGCAGGAGCCTCATCTCGCGCGCATTCTTCGCGGCATTCCCCCATCAGTAGCCCCGTGCCTTGTCCACGACGTTCTGCAGCTTCTCTCCCCGCAGCCACCGCTGGAGGTTGGAGATGAACACCTCGAAGGCTTCATCCGCGTAGCCGGGGTGAACTCCCGCGTAATGGGGGGTGATGATGACGTTGTCCATGCCCCACAGCGGGTGGCCAGAGGGCAGGGGCTCGGGGTCGGTGACATCGAGGCCCGCCCCGCGCACCTTCCCGCTGCGAAGGGCCTCCACCAGCGCGCCGGTGTCCACCGATGAGCCGCGGCCGGCGTTGAGCAGGAAAGCACCCTGCATGGCCTCCATTTCCTCTTTCCCGACGAAGCCGCGCGCCTCGGGGGTGTCCGGCAGCAGGACCATGATGATGCGGGCCTTCGCGAATGCCTCGCGGCGCGTCTCGGGCCCCACGACCTCGTCCGCCGCGGGGGTGGGCCGCGGGCGGCGCTGGATGCCGATGACGTGCATGCCCAGGGCGCGCCCGATGGCGGCGCATCGCTCGCCAATGACGCCCAGGCCGGCAATGCACAGTGTCCGCCCCGCCAGGGATGAAAGGCCCTCCGTCAACGGCGCGCTGTTCCACGCCGCCTGCCCCTGCTGCCGGTAGGCCCGGTGCAGGTTGCGCGTCAGCATGAACGTCATCCCCCAGAGGTGCTCGGAGATGCAGCGTTCGTGAATGTGGACGTTGGTGATCACCGCGGCGTGCTCCCGCGCGCCGGGCAGGCGCAGCAGCGAGCCGACACCCGCCATGTCTGACTGCAGCCACTGGAGGCTGAGCGCGGTGACCCACATGCCCGGCGGCAGCCGGGGGTAGCAGACGGCAATCCGCGCGGCAAGACCCGGGTCAGCGGCGATCTCGGCTTCCGTGACGATGCGCGCCTCTGGCGCAAGATCGCGCAGGCGCGCCTCCTGTGCGTCGGTGAGCTTCT
>JBEKVA010000489.1:0-3108 GCA_049514475.1 Spirochaetia bacterium | reverse complement strand
GGCAGTCCGATCTTTGCCCTGGCCGAGGACGAGATGGAGATGGGCATAGGCATCCACGGCGAGCCGGGCCGCAAAAGGGTGAAACTCGCAAAGGCGAATGCAATCGTTGATGAACTGTTCGAGGCAGTCTCTAGTGATTTGCCGTACAAGGCCGGCGATGACGTCGCCATCATGGTCAACGGCATGGGCGGCACCCCTCTCTCCGAACTGTACCTGCTCTACGGGTGCGTTCACGACCTTGCCATGAAAATGGGCCTCAGGATCCGGCGCACCTATATCGGTGAGTACTGCACTTCTCTGGAAATGGCAGGTTTCTCCCTGACCCTTGTCAAACTCGACGCGGAGCTGGAAAAACTGCTGGCCGCCCCGGCTGAGATTGCACTGCGCATTTTCTAGGGAGTAAATAGGTCATGAAGAAGTTCATCAACGAGCCGAAGAACTTTGTCGACGAGATGCTAGAAGGTATTCTCCTTGCCCACCCAGACCAGCTTTCTTACGTTTCCGGCGATCGACGCTGCATTGTTCGTGCAGGCAAGCCCAAGAAGGGCAAAGTCTGCATTGCGACGGGTGGCGGCTCGGGACATCTGCCTCTATTCCTCGGTTACGTTGGGGAAGGCATGCTGGACGGGTGCTCTGTCGGCGGAGTTTTTCAGTCTCCCAGCGCCGAGCGAATGTTGAATGTCACCAAAGCAATCGATGCGGGAGTTGGCGTTCTTTACATCTATGGGAACTATAGCGGGGACGCCATGAATTTCGATATGGCTAAGGAAATGGCAGCGATGGACAACATCCGCGTGGAGCAGGTGATCGGCACCGACGATGTCGCGTCTGCACCAAGGGGACAGGAGCACAAGCGCCGGGGAGTGGCTGGGATATTCTTCCTCTATAAGTGTGCCGGCGCTATGGCATGCACTGCGGCATCCCTGGACGAAGTGAAACGCGTTGCGGAGAAGGCAGCTGCAAACGTTCGCACCATGGGCGTGGCGCTCTCGCCAAATACAGTGCCTGAGGTTGGCAAGCCGCAGTTCTCCATCGGGGAAAACGAAATGGAGATTGGGATGGGAATCCACGGGGAGCCAGGCATCCGCCGCGGTGCTTTAAAAAGGGTGGACACCATTGTCGACGAAATGTTAGGTACAGTACTATCGGATCTGCCATTCGCCTCGGGAGACAAGGTTGCGGTTCTGGTCAATGGATTAGGCGCTACCCCGAAAGAGGAAATGTACCTTATCTTCAGGAAAGTAGGTCTGGTACTACAGGAAAAGAACATCGCCATTTATCACGCTTATGTCGGAGAGTTTGCGACCTCCCTCGATATGTCCGGCGCATCGATCTCGCTTCTCCGCCTCGACGATGAGCTCGCTCGTCTTCTTTCAATGCCGGCCCGTACCCCATTCTTCGAACAGGCGCAATTGTGAGCGCCGCTGCATCATGCTGCGGGGCAAGTCGAAGCCAAGCGAAAAGACAATTGTCGATGTTCTCCTCCCAGCCGCGCAGGCAATGAAGGAAGCCGCCGCCTCAGGGTCAACGCTCGCAGATGCTTTCCGCCGCTCCCAGGCGGCGGCCAGGGAGGGACTGTCGAAGAGCAAAGAAATGATCGCCGAACATGGCCGGGCCTCCTATTACTAGGAGCGAAGCCGAGGAGTTGAAAATCCAGGAGCTGTGGCGGGAAGCTACATTGTTGACGGGTTGCTTCTCTGTTCGCTGACGGAAAATAGCCTTGCCTTGGGCGGAATTTCACCGAGTAGCGAGAGTCAACGGCTGAGGAAACCTCGAGCTGGAATGCTACCTTAAAGCGCGGCATCTCGCTTATAGAGATTTGCAACTCCACGAATGAGCATGCCCTCTTTGTCCTCCCGATGTGCTGTCATGACTGCAGTAGCGGTCTGCTCGTCAGTGACAAGGATCTTCAGAAGGCCGGTTCTCAGGGCACCAAGGAGGGAGTACGCCTTCTCGATTCCCCCAATCACACAGATAATTTTTTTTACGCCACGCAGGCTTTCAACTGGAATGCCAATGATGTGTTTGTAATCATCGCTGTCCAGAAACCGACCTTGTATGTCAAAGTAGCGCGCGCAGATATCTCCTACGGGTAGTCTAGACACGGAGCGGATTTTTTTCCGGCTTCGGATAACTTTCGAACCATCGAACTCTTGTGACACAGGGGGCGAACCTACGGAGATAACCGCTACGTCTATCTTCTTCCACGTGTGGAGCATCTGCTTCATTGAAGAACTGTTGATATATAGTTCATAGTCTTCTCGGGAACTGGGAAGTGCAGGGGCATGGATGAACGTGGGGGTCCCCTTCAGCTTATCTGCGAACACCCGGACCATCTCGTTCAGTTGGTAGCGTTTCAAGTTGCGATTGCTCCCGCCGATTAGGGGCACCACCCGGGTCCCCTGGAGAAAGCCGCGGGACTGATAGTTCGACATGAACGCGTAACAGGTCCGGCCCCACGCTATCCCAACCGTGTCACCACTCTTGGCTTCCTCATTGAAGATGTCCGCGGCGCGCGAGGCGGTCAGCTCTATGAGAATGTCAGTCTCTCGGACGGAGGTAGGAACGACAATGCAGCGCTCGAGCCTAAACTCGTGACAGAGGGCGTCTGAAAGTTCGGTATTGTCATCAAGCGGGTTCCTGATGGTGATCTCCACGATCCCTTTCCGCCGCGCCTCGGCAAGGATGAGGGAGACCGATGCGCGGGAGATTTTCACCTTCCTGGCGATATCCTCCTGCTTCAGCCCCTTCTCGTAGTACATGCGGGCGACATTCACAATCTTCTGCAAGTCATCCATTCTTTTTCCGCCCTTACTCCGCGGCGCTCTGCATGGCAGAGACGCATCTCTGGTAGCGCAGGTACTTCTTCTGGTACACCGGCACGTTTTCAGCGCAGGGCCGGACGGTCCGCGAGACGCGCACCATCCGGGCCACCGCGTCCTGGTAGGAGGAGAAGAGCCCGACCCCGATGCCGGCGCACATTGCCGCCCCCAGGGCCCCCAGCTCCTCGCACACCGTCACCTCGATGGGAACGTTCAGGATATCTGCGAACATCTGCACCCACTCGGGTGATTTCGCGGCCCCCCCGGAGATGCGCACGGCATGCGG
>JBEKVA010000488.1:0-3119 GCA_049514475.1 Spirochaetia bacterium | reverse complement strand
CGGCGCCCGTGGCGGGGTCGATGATCTCGGGGTAGAAGTGGTCCTCGTTGATGTGCAGACCCTTCTGGCATTCGCACTCGAAGGCGACGCCCGGCCCGATGATCTCCGTAAGCCCGTAGATGTCGCAGGCCAGGACGTGCAGCTTCTGCTCGATCTCGGTGCGCATGCTCTCGCTCCAGGGCTCAGCGCCGAAGAACCCCGCCTTCAGGCCCACCGCGGCCGGGTCCAGCCCCTCTTCCCGGGCGGCCTCCGCGAGGAACAGGGAGTAGGAGGGAGTGCAGGCGAGCACCGTGGAGCGGAAATCCCGCAGGATGGCGAGCTGCCGCTTCGTGTTGCCCCCCGAGATGGGGATGACGGTGGCCCCGATCATGCGGGCTCCGTAGTGCACGCCCAGCCCGCCTGTGAAAAGACCGTAGCCGTACGCGTTCTGCACGATGTCGTGGCGGGTGGTCCCGCCGCCGGTGAGGGTGCGCGCCATCGATTCCCCCCACACTTCAATATCGCCCGCCGAGTAGGCATCGACCACCGGTTTTCCCGTGGTGCCCGAGGAGGTGTGGATCTCCACGATCTCCTTCAAGTCGACGGCCAGAAGCCCGTAGGGATAGACGTCGCGCAGCTCGTCCTTGGTGGTGAACGGCAGACGGGCGATGTCGGTGATTGACTGCACGGCCTGCGGCTTCATGCCCGCCGCATCCATCTTCCTGCAATAGAAGGGGACCTTGCGGTAGAGGATGTCCACGAGCCTTCCCAGCCTGTCTCCCTGGAGACGCTGCATGGCGGACCTGTCTATCGTCTCGAAGTCGGTGTTCCAGATCATCGGGCCCCCTCCTATAACCGGTAGATTTCGGCGTCCGAGATCAGGTGGATCGAGGTGGAGGCGAGAGCGCTTTCCGCCTCGGGAAACTTCTCCACCTCGAACACGATGGCCGCCTTCTTCCCTTCCTCGATCACGAACCCGTAGCAGTCTTCCACGTTCACCTTCGCGGAGGCCAGCGTCACCAGCAGCTCGTGCATCGCCCCGGGCCGGTCGTCGATCTGCGCGACAAGGATCTTCCGCCGCGTGACGGTGAAACGGTTCTCCTTCAGCGCCACCAGGCCGCGGTCGGGATCGTTCACCAGCACGCGCACCACGCCGAACTCACCCGTGCTCGCCATGGAGACGGCGCGGATGTTCAAGCCGCGCTCCTGGAGGACGCGCGTGATCTTCTCCAGCTTGCCCGGCTCGTTGACCACGAAAACCGACAGGTGGTACGCCATCTCAGCACCCCCGTCCCGACTGCGTGCGCTTGTCGATCACCCTCACCACCTTTCCTTCGGCCGCCGGGAGGCTGCCCGCCTCCAGGAGTCGCACCACGGGGGTCACCCCAGTCTCCTCCTTCAGCGCGCCCACCACGCGCGCGTGCAGCACCTCAAGCCCGGAAAGGGTTCCCTGGAACGTGTCGGCGGAGAGCTCCACGCTCACGTGCAGCTTGTCCATGAAGTTCTCCTCGTGAAGCTCGATGAGGTAATTGTTGCCGATGCCGGGAATGCGCATCAGCGTCTGCTCGACCTGCAGGGGGAATATGTTCACCCCGTTGATGATCATCATGTCATCGGAGCGGCCCTGGATGCGGTCGATGCGGCGGTGCGTGCGGCCGCAGGGGCAGCGCCCCGGGATGATGCGGGTGAGGTCCCGCGTGCGGTAGCGCACCAGGGGCGTTCCCGCCCGGGTGATGCCGGTGAGCACAAGCTCGCCGCACTCCCCCTCCGGCAGCGGCGCCCCGGTCTTCGGGTCGACGATCTCCACCACGAAGTGGTCTTCCCAGATGTGCATGCCCGCCTGCTCGGGGCACTCGAAGGCCACCCCGGGACCGCACATCTCCGACAGGCCGTACGAGTTGAACACGCGGATATTCCAGGTCTGCTCGATCTTCCTGCGGGTTTCCTCGGTATGCGGCTCGGCCCCCACGAATGCCATGCGCAGGCTCAGGTCCTTGCGGGGGTCCAGCCCCATTTCCTGCACGTGCGTGGCAAGCCGCAGGGCGTAGCTGGGCAGCACGTGGATGGCGGTGGTCTTGAACTCCTTCATGAACCAGATCTGCCGCTTGGTGTTGCCCGGCCCTATGGGGATGGTCAGTGCCCCGAGCTTTTCCGCCCCGTAGTGAAACCCGATGCCGCCGGTGAAAAGCCCGTACCCCATCATGTTCTGAAAGACGTCGCTCTTGCGCATGCCGGCCATGTACATGCAGCGGGCCACGAGGTCCTGCCACGCGTCGATGTCCTCCTGCGTGTGGTAGATCACCGTGGGGTTGCCGGTGGTCCCCGAGGAGGAGTGCAGGCGCACGATCTGCTCCAGGGGCACCGCGAGAAACCCGTAGGGGAACCCGTCGCGCAGGTCTGCCTTGGTGGTGAAGGGGAGTGTGTGCAGGCTCGCGAGCGTGACGTCCCCTATGGCGCCGGCCCGCTCGCGATAGAACGGGGACTGGCGCGCGCGTTTCAGCGCGGCAGAGAGCCGTTCCGCCTGGAGCCGCTCGAGGGCCGGGCGGTCCATCGTTTCGATTTCCTTGTTCCAGTACATGAGCTTGAATGAAGGTTTATACCGGAAATGAATGCTTTTTCAAGCACGATTCCCAATGTACATTGCCCGCGTGAAGCAAAAGAGGCCGTTGGCCGCGGGTGTGCTCCTGTTCATCGCGAGGGTCCTGCCTTCCGTCGAGCCTCCCGTAGCGCGGGGGCCGTACCAGTGGGCCCTGGTGTCGGGGGCGCTCGCTTTCTTCATTGTCCTTTCCACGGGGACCAAGGCGCAGGGTATGGCGATTGTCGGCCTCGGCATGGGGGTCTTTCTTGCGCTGGGCCGCATCCTCCTTCAGCGCCGCAGGGGACAGCGGTGAAGACGCAGGCACGGCCGGTGTTCGACCAGGCGCGGCTGCTCAGCCGCGACGGCAGGGAGGGGGAGGCGCTGGATGCGCTCCGCGCCGGCGTGCAGGAGGGGTCGTGGTGGAGCCCCCGCGTGCTCGATCAGGAGGCGGATCTATCCGCTGTCCGACGCCTGCCAGGGTGGGGCGTACTTCGCGAGCAGTGCGAGAGCCGCTTCCGGGAGAGGCAGGGGCGCGCGCGCCCCGAGTGCCTCGTGCTCTCCC
>JBEKVA010000487.1:0-3122 GCA_049514475.1 Spirochaetia bacterium | reverse complement strand
CCCCTCGGCAAAGAACTCCTCTTCGGGGGCGAGCCACATCCTGTCTCCCCCCGGGTTTGTCCACCCGTCATCCTTCACGCCAATGCGCAGCTGCGCCAGGAACGCGGGATCGATCCACAGCGCGTTCTCCCCCCGCCAGTGCGGCCACAGCCCGAGAACCCGGCCATAGTCGGGCAACACCAGCAGGGCGCCCTCCGCTCCCGTCTCCAGCACCGTGTAATCGATTCCAAGGGTGTTCAGGCTGACGATGGTCTCCTGAAGCCCCACTCAGCGCACTCCCACGTCCTGCGACATCACGACCAGCGTCGTTCGCTCCTGCCAGCCGATGCGCTGCCAGAAGCGCCTGCCCTCGAGATTGTCGGCCAGAACGAAGATGTGGCACTTGCGCATGCCGATCGCGTCGAGGGCCCGCAGGCAAGCGTGGACGAGCAGGCTGCCGATGCCTGCGCGGCGGTGCGCCGGGGCGACGGCCAGGTGATACAGGAAACCCCGCCGTCCGTCGCTGCCACAAAGGGGCGCCCCGGCCAGAGCGCCGTTCACCTCGGCAACGAAGCTCAGCCCGGGATTGCGGGAGAGGAAGAAAGCTATGTTCTCTTTCCGGTCGGCCTCGCTGAGCCCGATCCCCTCGCAGGACCGCCACAGCTCATACACCGCCTCGTAGTCGGCAATTGTCAGCTCGCGCACACGCACCGCCATCCTTTCGGTGTACCCGGGCCTCGGCGCGCCGTCAAGCCAGCGCTTCTATTTCCGAAAAGAGCGAACGAGACGGTGCCACCACGAGACTTTGAGGTTTCGGTCAAAAAAGTCCCATGCGGCTTTCTCTTCGTGAAAGCTCGTGTGTCCCGCCCCTTTTTTCACGACCAGGGTGTGCGATGCCCCGACCGCCTTCATCTTTGCATCGAGATCCTGGGCTTGCGTCAGTGAAACCACGTCGTCCTTGTCGCCGTGAATCGTGAGCACAGGCGGGCCGTCTTTCCGCACGTAGGTGACGGGGCTGGCCTTTGCATAGGCTTCGGGCACCTGGGCATACGTTCCTCCCAGGAACCGCGTAAATGCATCAGCCGTGGAGGAGCTGCCGAGCTCAGTCGGCCCCGACGAGTTGACCACCGCCTGGACGCGGCTTGAGTATTCCGCGTACCCGCCGTCACCTTCAAACCCGTCCGAGGGCTGTGTCAGGCCCAGCAGCAGGGCAAGATGACCGCCGGCAGAGAACCCCAGCACGCCGATATGGTCCGGGTCGATCCTGTATTTCCCCGCGTTGGCCCGCAGCCACCGCACGGCGCATTTCACGTCCTTGATCTGTGCGGGAAAAGGATACCTCGCCTTGCCATTTGCCAGCGTCTCATACGTGAGCCGGTAATTGACCGTGACCGCCACGTAGCCCCTGGCGGCAGCCTTTTGCAGCGGATAATCGTAGTCCGCCTTGCTGCCCTGAAGCCAGCTGCCCCCGTGGATGAAAACAATGGCGGGGAAAGGTCCGTTGCCTTCCGGCCGTGCCAGATCGAGCGTGAGATCGACGTCCCCGCCCTTCCCGAATGTGATGTCATTTTCCGTCACGACCCGCGGCTGTGCATGTAAAGTTGGCTGCAGAAAAAGGCACGTAAGCAGAAGAAGACCGATGGAACCGCATCTTCTTGTGATCATGCTTCTTCCCTCGCGGAGAACTGCGCTTAATCACGTGAGCACGTATTGGGTTTCAGTCTATGCCTGCCAGGCCGCATGTCAATAGAAGCATCCCAACGGTTGCGGGACTCCTGAGAGCCCGCGGCAAATCATTGTATACTTCCGCCATGCGGCAGCCAGATATCGAAGCGCGGCAGGTGTTCCCTTCCTACGATTTTGCGGCCGAGGGCGGAGAGCCGCCGGTGCGCAACCCCTTTCCGGGAGTGGTCGTCCTGATCGAGGACGGCGGCAGGGTCCTCCTGGTGCGCCGGGGCCCGGGGCGATGGATGGAAGGCCGCTGGTGCCTGCCGGGAGGCTTCATCGAGTTCGGCGAGGACTTCCTGTCGGCGGGTCTGCGGGAGGTCAGGGAGGAGACGGGGCTGTCTGTCAGGGTGCAGTCCCTGCTCAGCGTGGCGTCCAACTTCCTCGCGCCCCGCATGCACACCCTCGTGATCGTTCTCCTTGCCGGCCTTATGCCAGGGAACACGGAAGCGCGGCCGGGTGACGATGCCGACGGGCTTCAGTGGTTTCCCCTCGAGGGGCCGTTTCCCTCCCTGGCATTCGACGCGGATGCGCACATCCTTGCCCGCTACGGGGCCACGCGGTTTGCCGGCGCGCCCGTCGACCCCCGGTTCTCCGGTGCGGGCGGCGCGGCACCGGGACGGTAGCCCACGGGCGCTGCCCGCCGTATACTGCGCCTGCCATGATCGGCGATGAACGGCTTCGGCGACTGCCGAAGGTGGAGCTGCACAGGCACCTTGACGGCAGCGTGTGCATCGACACCCTGTGGGACATCGCGCGCGAAAACGGCATCGAGGTAGGGGCGCGCTCCCTCGAGGAGCTGCGCGAGAAGGCGGTGATCCGCACGCCGATGCGGGACCTGGCGAGCGTCCTGGCCTGCTTCGCGGCGCAGCAGGCGGTCCTCTGCTCGTTCGACGCGATTTCCCGCGTCACATTCGAAAACATCGAGGATGCCTTCCGCGACGGGGTGCAGCTCATCGAGCTGCGCTTCGCCCCGTCCTTCATTGCGGAAGGAAAGAAGCTGACAAACGACCTGATCATTTCCGCCGTCCTGGAGGGGATGCGCCGCGGCATGGCGGCATTCCCCGTGGAGGTCGGGCTCATCGGGATACTTCCGCGGCGGCACTCCCTGGAGACGAATGCACGGGCGACGCGGGACCTCGTCAGGTGGAAGAGAAGCGGGGAGCCCGGCGCCGAGCGCCTCTGCGGCTTCGACCTCGCGGATGCCGAGGCAGACATCGACCCCGAGGCTTTTGTTCCGTTCGTCAGGCAGGCAAAAGACGCGGGGCTGGGTATCACGGTCCACAGCGGGGAAGATACGAGTGCCGCCCACGTGGCGAGGGCACTCGCGCTGTACGAGCCGGGCCGCATCGGGCACGGCATCCGCTGCTGGGGGGATGCGGGGCTGATGAAGCGATTGATCGAAGAGGACGTTCTCC
>JBEKVA010000486.1:0-3132 GCA_049514475.1 Spirochaetia bacterium | reverse complement strand
TCAAGCAGGTTGTTCTTTCCACGGCTGTCGTGAGTGTCCTGGCAGGCCTGTCCGGAAGCCCGGGAAGCGCCGACGGCGCCGGCGGCGCTTCCCGGTTCTTTTCCCCGTACGGGATCGCGCTCGACGGGGCGAATCTCTACGTCACCGACACGTACAATCACACCATCCGCCAGATAGCCATTGCGGGCGCCGTCGTGTCGACATTCGCCGGGACGGCGGGCGTTTTCGGCAGCATCGACAACATCGGCGCCGCTGCGCGGTTCAAATTTCCCTACGGCATAGCGTCAAACGGTACGAGTCTCTATGTCACCGATTACGGCAACCAGACGATCCGCCAGGTGATCGTCGCGACCGCCGGTGTCACAACCGTCGCCGGGCAGCTTGGCTCGCCGGGCAGCGCGGATGGGACCGGCGTGGCCGCCAGCTTCAACTGCCCTGCAGGCCTTGCCACCGATGGCACGAACCTCTACATCGCGGATGCCTATAATTGCACCGCCCGCCAGATGGTCCTCTCCAGCACGGCGGTCACGACCATCGCGGGGCAGCCGGGAACGCCCGGCAGCGTGGACGGCGGGTTGTATAACTCGACGGGGGTCTACCCGATTCCCCCCGCGCTCATGAGCTATCCCGGCGGGGTGGCGACGATCTCCAGCGTGCTGTACGTGGCTGACAGCGGCAACAATGCCATCCGCGCGGTGCAGTAGGTCCGCCCCGTATCCTCTCAGCCCACCGTCTCTGCCGCCCTCCGGAATGCATCGTGAAACTCGCGGACCTTCCCCTGTGCGAGCTCGACGTCGAGCTCCAGGAGGGAGAAGCTGAGCTTCGGGAACCGCTGACCGGCGCGCATCAGCCGCCGCAGCTCCTCCTCGATCTCCCGGGCGCCGCGGGCCCGCAGCCAGCCGGGGAAGATGATGCAATTGGCCTCCGCCCCGGGGAAGACGGCCGCCGCCTCTTCCCAGTCGGTGTCCTGCCCGAAATCGATACCCTGCACGGGTCCCAGGCGCGCGTACCCGCGCAGGTGCGCCGTGGCGCCGGAATCCTGGTGCACCAGGAAGCGGGCCCCGATGCCGCGGGCGAACACCGCCAGGCGGCGGTCTTCATTGAGGTTGCACGCCGCGTACTGCTCGGGGGAGATCATGGCGACCGTGCAGTCCCCCACGAACACCGTTGAAAGCTTCCTGCCGTCGACGGCGGGGAAAAACTGCAGGCACAGCAGCATGAGATCGGTCACGTTGCGGTAGAACGCGCGCAGCAGATCGGGGGAGTCCATGCAGAGGAGGAGCGCGTCTTCGCCGAACACCGAGACGGCGGTATTGATGACAGAGCCGAGGTTCTGCAGGCTGGTGAGGGGCTGTGCGTGCGCGGTGAAGCCCATGCGCCGCTCGGCCTCCCGCCTGTCGCAGTGCCCGCGCGCCCATGCCGCCTGCTCCAGGACCCGCCGCACCGGTTCCATCGCCTGCAGCCGCTCCCTGGTCCACGGGGGAAGGGCGGCGACCTCCCCGGCGTCGAAGGGGCGGCGGGCGGCCGCCGGGTCCGTGTCCGCCGCGTAGGTGATGCGGCATCCGTAGAGGGCGGGCACGAAGCGGTGCCCGTAGGGCTCCAGGGAGGCGCGGGGAAAGGGCTCGGAGAAGCCGATGCCGATGTCCCCCAGGTCGGTGAACACCTGCCGGTCGATCTCCATGATCTGCGCGACCCTCCAGGCGATGTCAGCGTGATAGCGCTCCCCGCAGTCCAGCCCGTAGCGGGCGTGCAGGAAGCTCAGGGTCAGTCCGTAGCTGAGGCCGAATCGGCCGAAGGTCTGCATGGGGTAGTACAGCGACATCGTGGTAACGACATGATAGCGGGCGGCCCCTTTGGGCGCAAGGCGGCCTCCCGCGGTCCGACCGCGGACACTCGTCCCTTTGCCGGCGGGGGGACATGTTGTATAGTCGTCGCGTGGCGCGCCTGTATCGTTTCCTGAGGTCAGTCCGCCTTGCCGTGGTGCTCATCCTGGTGATCACCGTGCTCGCGCTGCTTGCCACCCTCATTCCGCAGGGTCGACCCGCTGACTGGTACGCGGGGCGCTACCCGGCGCCGGTGGTTGCCCTGATCCGCGCGGTCCATCTCGATCGATTTTTCAGCTCGGCGCTTTTCCTTGCGCCGGTATTCCTCTTCATCGTGAATCTTGGCGCGTGCGCGGTGGATCGGGTGGTCTCGCGGCAGCGAAATCACGCGAAGCGCCGCTACGGCCCCGACCTCATCCACATCGGGCTTCTCGTCCTCATTGCCGCCGGCCTGGTGACCGCCCTGGGAAGGGCGGAGAAGACCTGGCCCCTGGCCGTGGGGGACCAGGCGGCCATCAGCCCCGACTACTCGCTGCACCTTCTCTCCCTGAAGGCGTCGACGTACGACAACGGCAGCCCCAGGGAATGGACATCCACGGTCAGCGTGACGCGGGGCGGCAGGATCGAGACCGCCTCCTTTCCCATCGAGGTGAATCACCCCCTGCGCCTGCGGGGGCTGAGCGTTTACCAGTCAACGTGGGACACCGAGGGAGTTCTCGACCTGGCCGACCAGCAGGGCCGCATGGTACAGGCCGCCACAGGCCAGGGTTTCCAGGACGGGGAATCATTCTGGTACTTCGCGGACACCGAGGAGCGGGCAGGGGCCCTTGCCGCCGTGTTCCAGGAGTACCGGGGAAGGACGCTGGTGTCGGCGCGCACCCTCGGTGCGGGGGACGTTATCGGCCCGTTCACCGTCCGCACGGTCTCCCGCCGGGATCTCACCGGGCTGAAGGTGGTGCGCGATCCCGGCCTTGCCCCGTTTCTTGCGGCGCTCCTGCTCGTCTTCGCGGGACTCTGCGTGACGTTCATTCAGAAGAGAGGAGATGCCTCGACATGACGATGGCGACGATCGGCCTGGTTCTCATCGCCCTTGCCGCGGTGCTGCAGGCGGGGTTCCTGCTGCGCCGCGAGAACCGGCGGGACCCGGTTTCCCACTGGCTGCTGCTGGCCGCCGCGGTTTTTCTCTTTGCCGCGCTCGTCGAACGGAGCATCCGCATCAGGTTCGTTGCCGTGACCAATACGTACGAATCCCTGCTCTTCTTCTCCGCGGTGATCTGCCTCGTGCTTTTCTCTCTCCGCGTGGTGCGGC
>JBEKVA010000485.1:0-3134 GCA_049514475.1 Spirochaetia bacterium | reverse complement strand
CTCCCGAAAGCGCGACTGGCTCATACAGCTTCCAGGCATCATGGAGGGGATAGAAAGCGGCCTGGTTGTTCAGGGAGCTCTCCCTCCACTCCCGGGCCCCGTCTTGCCATGCGCGCAGAAATCCCGCGCTCTCGGTCACCTCCACCGGAATCCAGCTCTTCTCGTTGCGATAGATCAGGTCAGCCGGACGAGAGAAGGCTTTCCTGACCTCATCGGGATGCATGTCAAGGGAAAAAGCAACGAAGATGTGCCCCGGAATGGTTATGAAGGCAGTTTCGATCCCCACGGATTCCAGGAGCGCGGAATAGAGAACCGAGAAATCGCTGCACTTGCCGCCCTTGTATTGCAGAGTCTCGCGCGGGAACTGGATGAAGTCCGCCACGTGGCTGTTGGCGGTCACCGTGGGAATCGGATCCTGCGAATAGGTCAAACCGAAGATCTGGAGCGTCTGGAAGAAAGCCAGAGCTGTGAGCAGATCAGGATTGATTGCGCCCTGGATTTTTCCCCTCACCATGCTGTTCACGTTCTTGGAGAAACTGAGCACCACGGGGTCCCTGATGGTCACGAAGGCTGCCGCTCTCCTGTCGTCCGCCCAACTAGTGGCGTTCCTGTTCAGGATGGGGATGCTCTGTACCAGGTACTGGTGCTGAGGACGCCTGTTGAGCGTGTACTCAACGTCCACACGCGCCTGCGCCTTTGTTTTTTCTGTCATCTCCAGGATGGCAGGGAGGAACAGCCCGAACAGGTCCACCGATTTCGACTCCCCGGGTCCCAGCTCAGCGGGCGCGGGGCAGTCCTTCGGGTCGTCCATGAACTCCTTGATCTGGAAACTGACCTTGATGCCCGTGATCGGCGTCCCTGAGGTGTTTCTCAACACAACCGAACCGAGCGAATGGGTGTCGTAGTAGTTGTGAAACACAGGGTAGATATCGTCGAAAGACAGTCCGTCGAGCTCTATCGACGCTGCGGTCGCTGCCTTCGGTGCGGCCGGTTGCGCGTGTGCGGCTGCGAGGAGCTGCTGCACAAGAGCTGGATCAGCCGCGCTGGAAATGTATTTTTCCGGTAGTGACGCATCGTGCCTCGCGTAATCAAGGGCCGTGCGGCCGCTGAGATCCTTCGCGTTGACCTCAGCCCCCGCGTCCAGCAGCAGGGCGATCACCTCCCTGGCCTTCGGGTTGTGCCCGGCTGCAACCATCAGCGGTGTGGAGCCGAATTGGTTCGTCGCGTTGACGTGGGCACCGGCTTTCAGAAGCACGGATACGACCTCCGGGGTGTTGTTCCAGGCAGCCACTCCGAGCGGCGTGCTGTTATTGATCCCGCCCGACACGTTGACATCGGCCCCGGCCTTCAGAAGCAGGGAGATGACTTCGGGGTTTGGATTGAACATGGCGGCCCACACGATCCATGGATAGCCGATCCTGGACTTTCCCCTGGCATCGAGGCGGCCAGTCTGCAGCGCCTGCTGCACGTCCTGCGCGGTGCCTGATTTCAGGACCTGCTCGAGGCTGATTTGCATCGCGCACAACGGCACGAAGGTCAGGAAACCCCACGCAACGAAAAGGAGTGAACGGAACGTTCTCATAGGATTCCCTCCTTTTCCGCACCAGAAATGAGAAATCCAATCGTCGTAAGGAGCTCGACGCGGTGGAGAGCAGGTTCGAGGAGTTGCAGAAGCTTACCCCCAGCATGGCAGCCCATGGACGGTCTACTTCGATGCTTCTTCTAGCTGCTTCAGGGCCTCCGTTCCCTTTAGCTTTTCATTAGCCTGTGCGTAATCAAGCGCGGTTTTCCCTTCGCTGCTTTTCGCTTTCGCATCTGCGCCGGCTTTCAGAAATGCAGGAATCAGCACTTGGGCATTCTCATTGTTGGCGGCATACATCAGCGGCGTCGCGCCATCCGCATCCTTCGCATTGACATTTGCGCCAGCCTTCACGAGCGCCACGATCACCTCTGGCTTTTGACCTGTCATAGCGCCCCAGGTGAGCGCGTAGCCAAGCGGTGTCATCCCCTTGGGATCTTTGGCGTTCACGTCTGAGCCGGCTTTTACAAGCATGGCGATCACCTGCGGGGCGTGATCATCCGCGGCGGCAAGCATGAGAGGAGTGAGGCCGTCATGAGTTTGAACATCGATCCTGGCGCCCGCCTGCAGCAGGGAATTGACTACTACCGGAGAGGCATCGCTCATCAGGGCAGACGCGAGCGGGGTCAGGCCATTGGGATTCGCGCCGTTCACGTCCGCACCCGCTTTCAGCAGCGTCGTAATCACCAGGGGAGGGTACTTGTTCGACAGTGCGGATACCAAGGGGGCATCCTTGCTCATTCCACTGGCATCGGCTCCCGCCCTGAGAATCGCCATGACTACTAAGGGAGGGTATTTCTTCCCTATAGCGAGGATCAGGGGTGTATAGCCGTTGTTGTCACTGACGTTGACATCAGAACCCGCTTCCGCAAGCGCCTTGACCGCATCTGGTCGCATTGCGGTATTCTCCAGAACGAGCAGCAGCGGGGTGCTTCCGTTGTTGTCCTTGGCTCTCACATTTGCACCTTAATCGATGGCAGCCTGAACGCTTTGAGAAGTTCCCGTTTTCACCAAGTTAACGAGATCCGTGGTCTGTGCATAGACTGAAGACAGGGTAAGGGAAAACGCAAGAGCCAAGACAGTAACTCGCATTCTCATTATGTACCTCCCAGAGAGCCATTACTGTAGCTGACAGATGAACCTTTGTCATCTGATGGTCGGCGGGGAGCAAGCGTGTGCGCGGCCGCCGCCGAAGCTCGTCGAGGGTAAACACACCCCGAATGCGCCCGCTTTTTCCCATGGGCTCAACGTGGTTCAGAGGGTTCAGGAGAATGAGCCCTTCCCTCTCGGCTTCAACGAGGATTCTGCGTAGGGAATAGAGGATCTGGTTCTTGGTCTGGTTCGACAGCGGTACGAGCGACAGCCAGTCCTCGACCTTCGGCCCTGTGAGATCTTCAAGGCGCATCTTTCCGAACTTGGGAAAGACATAGTGCTCCCGTAATGCCTCATCCTAAAATCTTACCGTAGGTCTCTGGATGCCTCACCCGGAAATCTTACCCGGGGTGTCGGGGCTCCTGCACCTGTGTGGAGCGGGAGGCCCGGCCACTGCGCCGAG
>JBEKVA010000484.1:0-3138 GCA_049514475.1 Spirochaetia bacterium | reverse complement strand
GAAGGTGACGCGCCTGCAGGAACAGCTGCTGCAGGCCCAGAAGATGGAGGCCATCGGCAGGCTGGCCGGCGGTGTGGCGCACGACTTCAACAACCTTCTCACCTCCATCATCGGGTACTCGGACCTCCTGCTGCGGGAGGAGCGGGTAAGCGGGGACATCCGGGAGGGCATCCAGGAGGTGGAGTCCGCCGCCTACCGCGCCGCGGATCTCACCCGCCGGCTTCTCACCTTCAGCCGCAAACAGGTCCTGCAGCCGCGCGTGGTGGACCTGAACGTCCTGATCTCCTCGCTGTCGAAGCTGCTGCGGCGGATGATCGGGGAGGATGTCACCCTGCAGTCCCGTCTCGATCCCGCCATCGGGCGCCTGCGCGCTGATCCCGGGCAGATCGAGCAGGTCATCATCAACCTGGCCGTCAATTCCCGTGATGCCATGCCGGAGGGCGGCACACTGGGTATCGACACGGAGAATGTCATCCTCACCGCGGGCGGCCTGCATGGCCACACCGAGGTGGCCGCCGGCCGGTACGTGCTGGTGACCGTGAGTGACACGGGGATCGGGATGAGCGAGGAGGTGAAATCCCATCTCTTCGAGCCCTTCTTCACCACAAAGGAGCCGGGCCGGGGAACCGGTCTGGGCCTGGCAACCGTGTACGGCATTGTCCGCCAGAGCGGCGGGCACATCGACCTCACCACGGCCCCCGGGCGCGGCACCGCTTTCCGCATCTACCTGCCCTGCGTCGAGGAGCAGGAGCCGGCGGAAAAGGATGCGTGCGGGGATCCTGCCGAGCAGAGGGGGAATGAGACCCTGTTGGTCGTGGAGGACGAGCAGCCGCTATTGATAATGATCGAGAAGACGCTGCGCGCCTGCGGCTACCTGACAATCGGGGCAGGCAGCGCCGGAGAGGCGCTGCGGCTCCTCGACACCGAGCCGGGCCGGAGGATAGACCTCCTGATCACCGATGTCGTGATGCCGTCCATCGGCGGGCTGGAGCTTTCCAAAGAGGTTTGCCGGCGCCGACTGGGGACGAAAGTGCTTTTCATTTCGGGGTACACGGGAGCGGCGTTCAACGAGGAGCACCTGTATGAACCCGGGACGGGGTTCCTCGCAAAGCCGTTCTCTCTGAAGGCACTGGCGGCGAAAGTACGGGAGCTCCTCGACGCCTGAGGGACACGCGCGGCGAAACCGCCACGGGGCGCCGGGCTGCGAACAGGCGGCCAGCGGACAGGCGGCACCCGCTCGATGATCGGCAGGGCAAGCTGCACCCAGGCGTGCTCGTGGTCAGCGCGGCCCACTGACATGCCGATGTCGTGCAGCATGCCGGCGGTCAGGAGGGCCACCTGGCTGTCCTCGTAGCTTCCCGCGTCCTCCGCCGCGAGGCTGAGGGGGATCCCCGCCTTCTTTACGACGCCCTTCACCCGCGCCCGTATGCGCGACTCGACGTCCAGCTGCTTGGGGGACTTCTCGCGGGCGGCCCTATGCCCAGCCACGGGCATTCCGCAGCGTGGTGATGTGCGCCACGTGGTGCCGGCTGTGCCACGCGTAGGTCTGAAGCGCTCGGTCCAGCATGTTGAGACCGCTCTCCGGGTGGTTGAACGTCCGCTGGTAATCCTCCGGCGTCAAGGAGGAGAGCAGGATGACCCACCGGGCGTGCAGTCCCCCGAGGAGTGCGAGGGAATGGGCGATGTTCACGCCGCTCACGTCGGCCGTCTCAGCCCATGCCGCCTGGCTGTACGGCTTTATGGTCGGGTTGTTTTCGCTGAGGGCGAGCTTGAAGCGCACGAATGAGTTCATGTGGCTGTCGGCGAGGTGATGCACCACCTGCCTGACTGTCCACCCTCCCTCGCGGTAAGGGGTGTCCAGCTGCGCGGCGGAAAGCCCCGTGACGGCCTGGCGGAGCTTTCCCGGCATCTCGGCGATGTCACGAATCCAGGCACTCCGTTTCGCGGGGGTAACATCCTTGTCGAAGCTGAACTTTCCAATGGGATACTGGTTGCTTTCCATGGGCTGAATGTACCTGATTTTTTCCGCGTTGACAGCGATCGGGGCCGCGTATATACAGAAACATGATCCGCATCAACGAGAATTACCCGAAGCTCACCTCCTCGTATCTCTTCAGCGAGGTGGCGCGGCGCGTGCAGGCCTTCCAGGCCTCCCACCCCGATGCCCCGGTGACCCGGTTGGGAATCGGGGACGTGACGCTCCCCCTCACCCCCACGGTGCTCGCGGCTTTCCATGCGGCGGTGGAGGAGATGGGGAGCGCGGAGAGTTTCCGCGGCTACGGCCCGGACCTCGGTTACGATTTCCTGCGCGGCCCCATCGCGGAGCTCGATTACCGCGCGCGCGGGGCCGACATCAGCCCCGATGAGATCGTCATCAGCGACGGCTCCAAGTGCGATACGGCCAACATCCAGGAGCTGTTTGCCCACGACCTGCGTATCGCGATCCCCGACCCGGTGTATCCTGTCTACGTTGACACCAACGTCATGGCCGGCCGCACCGGCTCTTTTCGCGACGGGCGCTACGGCGGACTGATCTACCTGGACTGCACGGAGGAGAACGGCTTCGTGCCCGACCTCCCCAAGTCGCGGGTGGACCTGATCTATCTCTGCTTCCCGAACAATCCCACGGGCGCCACGATTACCCGCGAGCAGCTGGCAGCCTGGGTGGACTATGCCAGGAAGGCGAAGGCGCTGATCCTCTACGATGCCGCCTATGTCTCCTTCCTCCGCGACGAGTCCCTGCCCCATTCCATCTACGAGATCCCCGGGGCACGGGAGTGCGCCATCGAGTTCCGCAGCTTTTCCAAGACCGCGGGATTCACCGGCACCCGCTGCGCCTTCACCGTGGTGACGAAGAGCTGCATGGCATGGGATGCGGACGGCACCGCGCATTCCCTTCACCAGATGTGGAGCCGCCGGCAGTCGACGAAGTTCAACGGGGTCTCCTACCCCGTGCAGCGCGCCGCGGCCGCCGTCTACACGGCAGCCGGCCAGAAAGAGGCGCGGGGGCTTTCCGATTTCTACCTGGGAAATGCTGCCGTTGTCCGCGACCGACTCACCGCCATGGGGTTCCCCTGCACCGGCGGGACGAACTCTCCGTACCTGTGGGTCCGGACGGGAATGGACTCCTGGAAGTTT
>JBEKVA010000483.1:0-3139 GCA_049514475.1 Spirochaetia bacterium | reverse complement strand
AAGTGATGTCGCCAGCAAGATGAACTCTGGCGTAGGCGGGTGGTACTGGTCGAAAGACCTGGATCCGATGACGGACGAGGTGATTTACAGGGTTATCCACCGGTCCACCGAAGATTCGGGAATGGCTCCGTGGATCGGGTTCGAGTACAGCATGACCAAAGACGACTGGTCGTTCGGCTTCATGTCGATCTTTGACGGGGACTGTGACATCACGTATCGCATCGACAAAGAGGACCCAGTGACCTTTTCCTTCCGAAAGGTGGACGAGTATTTCTACACGAGTGCCCTTCTGGTCCCCATGAAAGCTCTGTTGAAATGCAAAACCGTGACCATGAGGTGGACCGTGCCGTTTGGACTCGAAACCCATGCGTTTGCGATGCGCGGTTTTGCGGAGACAATTCGCATGGTGGGGCTCGAGAAGCATCTTTCGGGGGGAGGCGTGGAGAAATGAACGGCACTGCAATCGCATAGGGTCCTCCGAAAAAAGTGGGTACTCCGTACGGGAGAAGAGGTGCATATGGAACATTATCAACTCCATAAGGATGGCGATCCTTACGAGCGGAGGTACTACACTGCTTTCATTCGTGACGAGTTTCATAGCTATGAGATCTTCTGGCAAACCCATCCGCCTCCGAAGAGGCACGGCGACATAGATTTCTCATATCATGTTTGGTTTAGAATGCACTAAATTCACACTTCTGACTGGGTCAGGCTTCAGACCAATGTTCAACTTTGAGAACGAACCGGGTGTCGGGATATTTTTTCCGCAATTCCTCCACCTCTTCCTCAAGTGAGCTCTCATTGTCGACCATGTTTGCACACCGACGCCTAAAGGAGGTTGTTGTACTAGGGGTATCATGGGATTCGAAGACTATGCCTTCGTGTTTTTCGGCAAGAGCGACAAGCTCCCGAGCGAGTTCTCCTGCATTGTTATTCGGAGAGCCGACAACGAAAGGCGCGATGATTTCGAGAGTATATGTGCTTTTTTCATCTGCATCGTAATCACCCCAGCCTTCTTTCTTTGCTTTTTCAACGAGTCTTTGAATAACGGCAATGGAAGGGATTCTTGCTTGACCTCGTGCTGCTTGTAGGGACCCTCCTTCCGATTCTGGACGCTTCCAAATGAACCGATAGCCGGACTCCATTTTGCCGTTGTCGTAGATGTAACGACACCACTGGAACCACAACGTCCATTCGTCTTCGTCTGCCGGCTCAAGGGTTGTCTCATTAAAAACCTGAACTCTTGCCATGATTCACCTCACACTAATTCTTATCAAACTTAGTGTATCAGCATTTGTCTGTCAATAAGAATCGAAACGAAGAATTCATCTCACTTGCTTAGTATACATAAGACAGTTTATGTGATATGTGTGGGCTTACAGAGCCCCTCAATGGCAAAAACCGCGATCACCAAGGCTCACCCCGCTCCCGCCCTGGCCAAGGCCCTCCTGGAGGTCAAAGGCGCGGGCGAGCTCACCACAGCAGCCTACAGAACAGCCCTCAGGGCCTTTCTGGAGAGCGCTCACCCGCCCACAGTTGAAGGATTCGCCGCCTACATCCATGGCCTACGGCGCACACGATCGGCGGCCACGGTCAACCAGGCCCTCGCCGCAGGCCGCAAGGCTTTTCTCCAAGCTGCGGAGAGGCTCGGCCTCCCTGCGAAAGAGATCTCTCTCATCAGGGGAGCGCTGGGGGAGATCCCAGCGGTGAAGAAGGCGCCGCCTGAGGTGACGGTGGTCTCTCCCGAGGAGCGCGCAAAGCTCCTCGGGGCGCTGCCCCTGAGGATACGCCTGGTGGCTGAGACGCTGTATGTCACGGGAGCTCGAGTTTCAGAGATCCTGGGGACCAGGCGCGACCAGGTTAGGATCAACGGGACGGTGGAGCTGCGGCTCTACGGCAAGGGTGGCAAGGAAAGGAACTCGAGGATCCCCGCGGAGCTCTATCGGCGCATCCTGGCCGAGTTCCCTGAGGGCATCTACTTGTTTTCCTCCTACAAGGGACAGCACTTCCATCGGGAGTACATCTCCAGGGAAATCGCACGAGCTGCTCGGCGGGTGCTGGGGAGATCGATAAGCGCCCATGTGCTGAGGCACTCCAGGGCGACGGACCTACTGGCATCAACGCACAGGATCAAGGCGGTCTCGAGGCTGCTCGGGCATTCGGATGAAGCGACCACGCTGCGGTACTACGTGCACGACGCCTTCAGCGATGAGGAGCTTTTCGGGGGGATGTAATTACAAGGCAGTGCACGAGATCGTTCGTCTACGGCCCGCTACGCACGGGTTCTTGGCTTGCTAACTCTTGACGGCGGGTTATCATCCCTTGTGTGTGCCTCACACACTCTCAGGTGTCCACGACGGAGAACACGTACTCGCATGGCAATTACTCGGGGACGGATATCGCAACGAAAGGCCCCGAGGATCTTGGCGGGGGTGACGGCATGAACAAACAGCAGCGAATTGTCATCTGGGTAGTGGCCGCTGTTCTTTCTCTAGTTTCACTAGTGAATGGGGTCATTGGGTCACTTCAACTTTTTGCATATATCAGAGACACGCAATCATTTTCTTTTTGGGAGGACTTGTACTACTCGTTCCGGTGGCAACGTGACAGCATTTTTTGGTATGTCGTCCTTCCTGTTCTTCTGCTGGGAGTCGCCACTTTCTTTCACTATGCAAAACGGAAGGATTGAACAACAGCGTGACTCTTTCAGGGCGAGAGGGGACGAGGCCATGAAGACACGGCTTGATTCAGACAAACACTGTGAAAAGCTCTCTATGGAGTCGGAGCCGTTCAGCAAGTACTATCGTGACGTCCGCCCTCAATTGGGCGAACTATTAATCTTTCATGATACAGATCTGCCACCAGGTATACGCGCGCAGATCCAGCTGCAGAAGGGAGAAATTCATCTGCGCTATCCGGAAGACACCTTGGACCTTGCTCACGAATTGGGACACCTGGTCCAAAAAGTGCAGGGATTCCCGTCGATCAAAGGCTCGAGTGATGCGGCGGCTTTGAACTCGGCGTTGCTCGATCCCCAGGTTGACTTGTGTCTCGCCAAGTGTGGATTTAACCTGGCAGCAAGCCGCGACAGAGAGATCCAGGGCGCCAAACAGACCCTGGAACGACTGGGGGCACCAGC
>JBEKVA010000482.1:0-3149 GCA_049514475.1 Spirochaetia bacterium | reverse complement strand
GCCGGCGAAAAACGCCTCAGCCCTCGAGCGCTGGGAGGAGATCCAGGCCGCCTGGGGGGAGGTCGAGCAGCGGCTCAACGCCTACACCGGCTGCTGGGCCCGCGCGTACTACCAGCCGTACATCCGGCTGCACGACGAGCTTTCCTCCACCGTGGAAAATGTGAAGCGCGGCCAGGGGAAGGTCTTCATCGGTGACATCAACCGCACCCTCGGGGACTACCTCTCGCAGGACATCGTGCCCGACATTTATTTCCGCATCGGCGAAAGGGTGTGGCATTTCCTGGTGGACGAGTTCCAGGATACCTCCCCCATCCAGTGGCGCAACCTCTTCCCCCTCGTGGAGAACTCCCTGGCCATGGGCGGCAGCCTCTTCGTGGTGGGAGACACGAAGCAGGCCATCTACGGGTTCCGCCAGGCCGACTACACCATCATGAGATCCCTGGAAGCGGAAAACCCGTTTCCCTCGGCGGGGCATGCCGTGCGGGAGCTGGACCGCAATTGGCGCAGCCGGCCGCGGGTGCTCGCCGTCGCGGCCGAGACATTCCGCTCGAACGCCGCCGCGGCGCCGGAGTACCGCGAGGCGGCCGCGAGGAGCGGGCTGGATTCCTGGAGCCAGGAGGCAATGGAGGGAGATGACCCGGGCTACGCGGAGGTGGAAATCCTTGCCCGCGCCGACGATGACCCGCCGGAGAAGCGCAAGCTGCAGAGCGTCATGGAAGACATGCGCCGCCGCGGGTACCGCTGGGGGGACATCGCCCTTCTCGCCTCGAAGAACGACCAGATCATCCGCGCCACCTCGTGGCTGAACGAAATGGGGATCCCGTTCATCTCCTTCAGCAGCCTCGACGTGCGCACCCGCAGGGTCGCCGGGGAGATGCTCGGCCTCCTGGGGTTTCTCGATTCCCCCCCCGATGACCTTTCCTTCGCCACATTCATCCTGGGTGACATCTTTGCCCGCACCCTCACCACGCGCTACGGGTGGACCACCATGGCGCCCCTGCACGGGTTCCTCTTCAAGAGCCGCGCCGAGAAGCCCCTGTACAAGGCGTTCCAGCGCGTCTTCCCTGCGCTGTGGAAGGAGCTGTTCGCGGCCCTTTTCCGTTCCGCCGGTTACCTGCCGCTGTACGACCTGGTAAGCGAGGCGTACGCCGCCTTCGGGGCATTCGCGCTCGCCGGCGAGGAGGAGGCCACCCTGGCCAAGCTCCTGGAGGCGGTCAGCGCGTTCGAGGGATCCGGCACCAACAGCCTCCGCGAGTTCCTGGGGCAGGCGGCCGGTGACGGCGGTGAGTGGTCCATCGCCGTGCCGCGATCGGCCGACTCGGTGCGCGCCATGACAATCCACAAGGCGAAGGGTCTGGGCTTCCCCGTCGTCATCGTGCTGCTCTACGGGGATGCCTCGCACGGCTACCCCTATACGCTCCTGCGAGAAAGCGGCGGCATGGGACTGGTGAAGATCACCAAGCCTATCTCCGCCCGCGACCAGGTGCTGCAAGACCTTTACGATGAAGAGTCGATAAAGGAGAAGGTCGACCGGTTGAACGGGCTGTACGTCGCCCTCACGCGGGCGAAACGTGAGATGTACATCATCGGGGTGAAGAGGGAGCGCGACACATTCCCCTTCGACATCCTGCCAACACCGCTGTTCCCTCCTGGCGCGCACAAAGGCCCGGCCGTCGGAGAGGAAACCCCCGTCGAGAAGGGCGTCCCGCTCTCCCACGAGGCGCGGACTGTCCCGGTTTCCTTCGGCTCCGGCCGGCTGGGACGCGAGGAGAGACGCCGCGGCGAACTGGTGCACCGGATGCTCGAGCTCATCGAGTACGCGGGGGACAGCCTGGAGGCCGACCTCGCCGCCGCGGGGGAACGGGCCGCCGCCGAGGCGCGGGAGGACCCCGCGCAGTGTGACGCTGTTGCCGGCGCCCTGGCGCGCATGATCCGGTCAGCCGAGCTGGCGGGGCTGTTCTCCCCCGCGCCCGGCCGTACGGTGCTGCGCGAGCAGGAGCTCTGCAACGCCCAGGGCCGGCTGTTCCGCATGGACAGGCTCGTCGTGGACCCGCGGGTGGTGACAGTGATCGACTTCAAAACTGGGGAGGAAGAGCCGGGCGAGCACGAGCGGCAGCTCCGCGGCTACATGGACCTCCTCTCCCCGCTGTACCCGGGCCGCGCCATCGAAGGCGTCGTGGTTTATGTCGACCACGCCGTCTCCAGGAGATGGCAGTGAACGCAACCCTGCTCCCCGCCGCTGCCAGCCTTATCGAGGAGACCGCGCGCCGTATCGAGGCGGTGGGAAGCGACTTCTCCCGCACGCTGGTGGTGTTCCCCGGCAAGCGGCCGGCCCATTTCCTGCGCCAGCGCCTGGCGGAAAATCGGCAGAGCAGCTTCATCCCGCCCCGCATTCTTTCCATGGACGAGCTGGTGGACGAGCTTTTCGAGCAGCGCCCAGGGGGCGATGGGCGGGGCATCGGGCCCGGCGCCGCTCGGGGGGCCCGGCTGGAGCCCATCGACGCCGTGGCGATTCTCTACGAGCTGCAGATCGCGGCTGGGCGCCCTCTTGGGGGAACGGCCTTCATGACCCTCGACAGCTTCTTCCCCATCGGCATGAAGATCTACGGGGACCTCGAGGAGCTCGCCATAGAACGGGTACCACCCCGCAAGGTCGCCGAGGTCCAGCCGCTGGTGGACGAGGAAATCCCCGGCCGCTCCCGCGAGCGGCTGCTGACCATCGCGCATTTCTACGAGGAGTTCTACAAGGCCGTCCAGCAGCGCGGGGCTTCCACGCGCTCCTCGCGCTACCTCGCCGTGGCCGAGGGCGGGGAGCCTGGAAGCCTCACGGGGTACCAGCTTGTGCTCTTCGCCGGCTTCTATGCGCTCACCGCCTCAGAGCAAGTCCTGTTCCGAAGGCTCGGCAGCTGGCCAACGGTGCAGTTCCTCTTCCAGGACGGTCCGGGCATGCGCCGCAGGCTCGCCGTGCTCGGGGTGAAGGATGCCGCGGAGGCGCCGCCGCAGTCGGATGTGGCGGCCCCGCAGTCGGCGGGACCGACCGCCGAGACGAGGTTTTACAGCAGCCCTGACACCCACGGGCAGGTCTTTGCCCTGAATGCGGCGCTGACCAGGACGGATGGAGGCACCCTGATCGTCGTGCCCTCCCCGGC
>JBEKVA010000481.1:0-3162 GCA_049514475.1 Spirochaetia bacterium | reverse complement strand
TCATTGCAATCCTGGCGCAGCGCTTCGCGCTGGACAAGAGGAAGGGGTAACGACGTGAAGAGCGCACGAGAGATGACACTGCAGGAGCGGATGGAGCGCGCCGACACCATGCGCGCGAATATCAAATCCTTCTATATCTATGTCGTCCTGGTCCTGATCGTCGTGGTCTTCAGCGTGGTGAAGCTGGGACGGGTGGAGATGTTCGGCCGCGGACATTTCCTCAGCCCCGACAGCATCATCAACCTGCTGCGCAGCGCGGTGCCCATCCTGACGCTGAGCGGTGCCTTCACGCTGCTCATGATCTCTGGCTACATCGACCTCTCCGTGGGCAGCGCGATGAGCCTCAGCGCCGTGGTGTATGCCCTGATGATCCTCAACGGATTCAGCTTCCTGCCCGCGCTCCTGATTACCCTGTGCATGGGCATTGTTCTTGGAGGGATCAACGGCCTCCTTGTCATGAAGCTGCGCATCACCCCCGTCATTGCGACCCTGGTGACGCTGAACCTCTTCAAGGGCATAGCGCTCCTGATCGTGCCCGACGGGCTTTCCGCCATCAAGGGAAGCGCCGCGGCGATCATGCCCGCGTGGATCAACCATTACGCGCGGCGGGGGGTCCTGCTCGGCCTGCCCTGGGCGTTCTACGCGGCAATCCTGGTGATCCTGGTCCTCGTCATAGTCCAGAAGCGGACCATCATCGGCAAGTACGCTGCTGCCATCGGCGGCAATCGCACCTCGGCGGAGCTTTCCGGCATCAACGCGGTGAAATGGGTCTGGGTCCTCTACATCGTGGTCGGGTTCTTCGCGGCGCTGGCAGGCATTGCCCGTGCCAGCTACATGTCGCTTGGCGACCCGCTGTCCGGCGACGGCATGGAGCTGGACTGCATCATCGCCGTGCTGCTGGGTGGCACCGCGTTCTCGGGTGGCTCGGGGTCCGTGGCCAAGACAATCGTGGGAGCGCTCATCATCATGTGCGTGACCACGGGCTTGATGACCGTCATCCCCGCCTTCTGGCAGACCATGGCCAAGGGCAGCGTGCTCATCATCGCCGTGGTGCTCAACCACCTGCTGGTGCGTGAGAAGGTGAAGGCATGACATGACGCGCGCCCTGATGCAGGGATGAGGGGAAAGGCTGGCTCGATGAGCGCCGTCCGCACCCTGGACTCCCTTCTTGGCAGGCTGAACGCGCTGAATCCCGACGTGGACATCAGCGCCATAAGCGACGCGAGCTTCCGAGGCTACGGGCGCGTGCACGCAGGCTTTGCCTGCGGCTCCCTGCTCGATTACATGAACCGCGGCATCCGCGTCACCGACGCGCCGGTCTTCGAGCCCAATGCCATCGGCATGGACCGCTTTCCCGAGGAAACACTGGCCATCCAGCGGCAGGTGTTCGCCGGCGCTGAGGACCTGCAGCTGGGATGGGTGTACGGCCGCAACGCGAGCCTCTCCTCCCTGGAGTACCACAAGTGCGCCGAGGTGGTGATTGCCGCCACCGACATGATCGTGTTCATGGGACTGGTGCACGACATCGCGTGGCCCGACGGCACCTACGACCTCTCGCGGGTCCAGGCCTTCCTGGTGCCGCGCGGCACCGTGTACGAGGTATCCCCCTGCTGCCTGCGCTCGGTGCCGCTGCACGTCCGCCGGGCCGACGGATTCGCCTGTGCGCTCATGCTGCCGCGCGGCACCAGCGAGCCCATCGACTTCGAGCCCGAGCGGGTAGGGGAAGCGAAGCTCATGAGTGGGCGCAACACGTGGATGCTGGCGCACCCCGATGATCCCGTGCTGGGCGGCGGCGGGGGCCATTGCGGGCTCCTGGGACGGACCATCGAGCTGGCAACCCTCTGAAGCCGGGCTCCCGCCCGACCCCCCCCTTCCGCGGCAGGTCATTTGACGAATGTTATGGCATCCATTATCCTGCGCCAGGAGGCGAGGAGAGAACCAATGAGCGCGCCCGCGTATCTGCTGGGCATCGACAACGGCGGCACGGTCACCAAGGCCGCACTCTACGACACCGCGGGCACCGAGCTGGCGGTGTCCAGCGTCAAGACGCAGATGCTCTTTCCCTGTCCTGGGCACACGGAAAAGGACATGGATGCGTTGTGGGCGGCCAACGCCCGCGTGGTCTCCGATGTCATGGCAAAGGGGCGCGTGGAAGCCGGGCAGATTGCCGGGGTCGCGGTGACCGGGCACGGCAACGGCATTTACCTTGTCGATGCCCAGGGAAGGCCGGTCCGCAACGGCATCAACTCGGCGGATTCCCGCGCGGCGGCCATCGTCGAGCGGTGGTACGCCGACGGCACCTTTGCCCGCGTTCTTCCCAAGACCTGCCAGTCGATCTGGGCGGCCCAGCCTGTCGCCCTGCTGTCGTGGCTCCGCGAGCACGAGCCGGAGGTCATGGCGCGCTCGCGGTGGATATTCATGTGCAAGGACTACATCCGCTACCGGCTCACCGGGGAGGCCTGGGCGGAGGTGACCGACTTCTCGGGCACAAGCCTCATGAATGTCCGCACGCTGAGCTACGACGAGCAGCTCCTGGAAAGCTACGGGCTTTCCTCGGTCATGCAGAAGCTCCCGCCCCTGCGCGGCTCCGCGGAGATCTGCGGGAAGGTGACGAAGGAAGCCGCGACGGCAACGGGCCTGCGCGAAGGCACTCCCGTGGCAGGCGGGCTTTTCGACATCGATTCCTGCGCGCTGGCCACCGGTGTCACCCAGCCGGGGCAGCTGTGCCTGATTGCCGGCTCGTGGAGCATCAACGAGTGCATCAGCCCCGCGCCCGTCGAATCCCCCGACCTGTTCATGACATCCTCCTACTGCATGCCTGGCTTCTGGCTGATCACCGAGGGCAGCGCGACATCGGCGAGCAACCTCGAATGGTTCATCGCGGAGCTGATGTGCGGTGAGGAAAAGGAGGCCCGCGCGCGGGGAGGCTCCGTGTACGCCGACTGCAGCGCGATGGTGGAGAAGATACCGGCAGCGGAATCCAACGTTGTGTTCCTGCCGTTCCTCTTCGGCAGCAACGTCGGTCCGAAGGCCTCCTCCTGCTTCATCGGCCTGCACGGCTGGCACGGGAAGGCGCACATGGTGCGGGCGGTGTTCGAGGGGGTCGTCTTCTCCCACAAGACCCACGTGGACCGGCTGCTGCCCTTCTGCGGCGCCCCGCAT
>JBEKVA010000480.1:0-3168 GCA_049514475.1 Spirochaetia bacterium | reverse complement strand
TCTGGACGAAATCGTTCACCTCGAAAACGCCGCGCTTTCCCGCCAACCATTCCGCCGCACGCACGGCGCCAAGGGCGAACCCGCCCCGGGACCGGGCCCGATGGGTGAGCTCGATTGTGTCGAAGACGGAATCCAGGAGCACGGTATGGGTGCCGGGGATTTCCCCGCCGCGGACAGAGGCGAAGTGAAGCTCATCTGCGGCCGGGGCCCGATCGAGCTTTTCCGTCACGACTTTCTTCTTCCGTTCGCTCTGGCCCGTGATGATCCGGGCGATGGTCAGCGCAGTGCCCGAGGGCGAGTCCTTCTTGCGCTTATGGTGGACCTCCCACCCCATGATGTCGTACTCGGGGCAGGGGTTGGCAAGCTCGGTGGCGGCCGCCACCAACGCGAAAAAGAGGTGCGCGCCGATGGAGAAATTGCTCCCGTACAGGTAGCCGATTCCGGATGCGCCGATGATGGCGCGCAGGTCCTCCAGCTTCGCATACCAGCCAGTTGTACCGCTGACCGCGCTGAGCCCGAACCTGGCAAACGCCTTCGCGTTTTCCAGCACGGCGTCAGCGTGTGAAAACTCGATTGCCATGTCGCTTCGCCGCGCCATCTCCTCCGTCAGACGCGTTGCGTCTGCCCCCGCCTGCGACGGATCCACCCGGGCTGTCACTTCGTGGCCGCGTTCCAGAAGGACTTTTTCCACCTCGCGGCCCATGCTTCCGTATCCGACGATCGCGATTCTCATGTTATTTTTTTCTGCGACTGCACGAGGGTGACCACGGAGGTGTTGACGACGTCCTCCACCGAGCACCCGCGGGAAAGATCGCTCACAGGCTTGGCAAAGCCCTGCAGGAACGGCCCGTATGCCTCGGCGTTTGCAAAGCGCTGCACGAGCTTGTACCCGATGTTGCCGGACTGCAGATCGGGGAATATCAGCGTGTTGGCCTTGCCCGCGACCGGCGAGCCGGGAGCTTTCTTTGCGGCTACGCTGGCAACCAGAGCCGCGTCCGCCTGCATCTCCCCGTCCACGAGCAGCTTCGGGTTTTTCTCGTGCAGCATTTTCACCGCGCTGGTCACCTTGTCCACAAGGGGATGACTGGCGCTGCCCTTGGTGGAGAAAGAAAGCATGGCCACCAGGGGCTCCGCCTTGAGGAACACGCGGCAGGACTCCGCGGAGGAAAGGGCGATGTCGGCGAGCTGCTCGGGGGTCGGGTCGGGGACCACCGCGCAGTCAGCGAAGATCATGTGACCGTCGACACCCCACTTCGAGCCGGCAAGATACATGACGAAGCAGGAGGACGCCGTCTTGATTCCCGGGGCCGTCTTGACGATGGTGAGAGCTGCGCGCAGAACTTTTGCCGTTTCGCTGTCCGCTCCGGACACCATTGCATCGGCGCGTCCCCTGCGCATCATCATGGCTCCCCAATGCTGGGTGTCTCCCATGAAGACTTTTTCCGCCTCTTCACGGCTGATGCCTTTGCTTTTCCGCAGATCAAAATAATCGTCCACGTAATCTTTTCGCAAAGGTGAGGTCGCGGGCTCTTCCACCTGGAGACCCTTGAGGCTGACGCCCTGTTTTTTTGCCTCCGCTTCGATCTGGGAGGCGGTGCCCAGGAGGGTGACCTCGCTTGCCAGGCCCTCGTCGAGAATGATCCGGCCTGCTTTCAGCGTGCGTCCCTCGTATCCCTCAGGGAGCACGAGCTTTCTCGGATCGGATTTGGCCTTTGCGCGCATTTCTTCTATGAAGTTCATCAGACGGCTCCTTTCCGGGGGAATGCCAGAAATCCCCCGGGGGAGCAAGTATAGCTTTTTCCCCGAAAACTGCAATAATCGCGCTCATGACAATCGGTGTGTACGGCCTTGGGAGGTTCGGCTCTTTCTGGGCCGAGCTGCTTGCGCGCTCGGTTCCCGTTTGTGTCTACTCCCGGTCTGCTGAAAGGGCAACCCCGCCCGGCACGCGAAGGGTCGGCGAGGCAGAGCTTCTTTCTCAACCGGTGATATTTCTCTGCGTGGCAATCTCCGCCATGGAGGACGTCCTGGGGCGCACGCGCGGCAGGCTCTCCCCGGGGGCGCTCGTGATGGACACCTGCTCGGTGAAGACACATCCGGTAGGTCTCATGGAACGCATGCTGCCCGCTGCAGCCTCCATCCTGGGTACCCATCCCATGTTTGGCCCGGATTCGGCGCGTGAGGGCGTTGCCGGGCTTCCGATGATCCTGTGTCCCGCGCGCGTCGCCGGCCGCGAGCTCGAGAAATGGCGCGAGTTTTTCACCTCCATGGGGCTTGCGGTGACCGTCATGTCGTCCGACGAGCATGACCGGGAAGCGGCCCTTACCCAGGGGATTGCGCATTACATCGGCAGGGTTCTCTCCGATCTCGGAGTGCGCCAGTCCCCCATCGCCACCGTTGGCTACAAAAAGCTCCTGGAAATCGTCGAGCAGACATGCAACGACCCCTGGCAGCTTTTTCTCGATCTTCAGCGCTACAATCCCTATACGCGCGACATGCGCACCCGTCTGGAGAAGTCTCTCCGCTCGATCATGCTGGCAATCGATGGTTGACATGCCTGCCGGGCGTGGATAACGTAGCCAGGGATGCCGAAAGCGCGCCCGCAGGCATGGACGCCGAGGGCGGGCAAGGGCTTCCGCGGTACTCCGCGGAGTTGGATGCCGAGAGCCCGCCCGCAGCCCCGCATAGCTCACACCACGGAGAGGCCTATGGCTGAAGTACACATAAAAGATATGGACGAGCACGAGATTGATACGATCCTCGCGGAGGACATCGATTTCGAAGGGCACCTCACCTTCAAGAAGCCCCTTATGATCAAGGGAAAGTTCAAAGGCGAGATCAAATCGACCAGCTCCCTGTACATCGGCGAGAAGGCGTATGTGGAAGCAAAGACCGAGGCTGATATCGTCTCTTCCCGTGGCAAGCACAAGGGGGATATCACAGGGCACTCCCGCGTGGAATTGTTTTCCACAGCGCAGGTGGAGGGAGACATATCAACCCCTGACTTTGTTGTGGAGAGCGGGTGCAAATTCAACGGTTATTGCAACATGGGCGGGGTGAGGAAGGATGCCCCTCAGCAGCAGCCCTCCGCGCATCAGGCCGCCGCCTCCACCGGGCAGCCCGCCGGCCAGCAGCCTCAGCAGCAGCAACACCCGCAGAAGCAGGGCAATC
>JBEKVA010000479.1:0-5557 GCA_049514475.1 Spirochaetia bacterium | reverse complement strand
CATGCTCGCCGTGGAAAAGCCCGCCGGGCTGCACACGGCACCGCTGCGGCCCGGGGAGAAGGGTACGCTCCTGGGAATAGTGATCGAGGCATTCCCCGAGGTGGCCGGTCTCCCCGGGCTGAAGCCCGTCGAGCCGGGGCTCGTTCACCGGCTGGACCGCGAGACGTCGGGCATCGTCGTCATTGCCCGCACCGCGGAGGCATTTGCGGCGCTGCGTGCACTCTTCGCCGCCGGGGGGGCGCGGAAGACGTACCTCGCCGCCTGCGGGTGCAGCGGCGAGACCGCGGCCCGCCCGCCGCTGCGCATCGACAGCAGATTCGCCCCGCTCGGCGGGGGACGGCGGAAGGTGCGCGTCGTCACCGACGGGGAGCGGGGCCGGCGGATTCTTCGCGAAACAGCGCGGGAGTTGTATACTACCGAGGCAGAGATAGCGGCGCGGGGTCCGGGGCGCCTGCTGCTGCGCGTCGCCATCACGAAAGGTTTTCGTCACCAGGTGCGCGCCCACCTGTCCCACCTCGGGTACCCCATCCTCGGGGACGAGCTCTACGGGGCGGAGGTGCCCGCGGGGTGCCCGCGGCGCATGTACCTGCATGCGGCGGCCATCGAGCTGCCCCACCCGCTTTCCGGGGAGACCCTGAGGCTGGAGTCGCCGGTGCCGGCGGAGTTCAGGCTGCTCTTTCCCGGCAGCGAAATGGAGAAAGGAGTCCTCCGGTGAGCATCAGCTTTCGCGACAGGGACATCATCTCGATCACCGATTTCTCCCGCGAGGAAATCCTGCATCTCTGCGCGGCGGGAAGCCGCATGGCGGAGATTGAAAAGACGGGGCAGCGCAACCGCCTGCGTGACGCGCTGAAGCACCGCACCCTCTCTTCCCTGTTCTACGAGCCCAGCACCCGCACGCGGACCAGCTTCAACACGGGAATGCGCGAGCTGGGCGGGCGCTACGACGGCTTCTCCGGCACCGAGGGCACCTCCGTGATGAAGAACGAGACGGTCCGCGACACGGTGACCATGATGTGCGCCAACCACAACGACGTGATCGTCATGCGCCACCCGCTCGACGGCTCGCTGCAGTGGGCCGCCGACGTGGCCAACATCCCCGTGATCAACGGCGGGGACGGCAAGAACGAGCATCCCACCCAGGCCCTGCTGGACATGCTCACGATTTACGCGCTGCGGGGCGGACGGCTGGACGGGCTGCGGGTGGGGTTCGGGGGTGACCTGTCCCACGGCCGCACGGTGCGCTCCCTCAGCCTCGCCCTTGCGCATTTCGACGACGTGAAGCTGTACTGGGCAGCCGAGGATTTCCTCGGCATGCCGAAGGAACTGGCGCAGCTTCTCTCGGCCCGGGGGGTGAGCGTGCAACGGGAGGCCTCGGTGCGCGACGTCATGCGCCAGGTGGACTTCTATTACATGACGCGCCCCCAGCTTGAGCGCATGCCGGGAGTGAAGCAGAAAGACATCGTCTCCATGATGAAGCTGTACCGCATCGATCTGGACAAGGTGAAGGGCTTCGACGCGCGCGTGCTTCACCCGCTGCCCGTGAACAGCGCGATTGCCGAGATCGACTACCCCGTCTACTTCACGCAGGCACAGGCCTTCTTCGCGCAAGCCGAGTATGGCATCTTCCTGAGAAAGGCCCTGCTGCACGAGATGCTCGGCCACGAGGGGTACCGCCGCTACGACGGGAGGCTGGCCGGGGAGCTGGGCACCGGCAACAACAGGCTGGCGCGCGGCATCCGCGGGGTGAAACAGAGCACCATGTTCATCGACAAGATCCACGACGGCACCGTGATCGACCACCTGGTGCCCGGCACCCTCCGCGAGGTGAACGACGCGCTTGACCTGGAGAACAGGGGATACTCCTGCACCACGGCCACCATCGCGGAGAAACCCAATCCGTTCATCAAGACGAACATGCCGGAGCTCCCCGAGCGCGACCTGAAGCGCATTGCCCTCGTCTCCCCCGAGCCCACCATCGACTACGTGCAGGACGGAAGGATCGCGAAGAAGTTCGTATACCTGCTCTGCACCAACCCCAATTGCATTACCCGCACGGTGAACGAGGACGTGCCGCCGCGATTCTATCGCGATGGTGAGTCCGTCCGCTGCCGCTATTGCCGCCGGCCCTACACCGTGGTCCATCGGAAGGTGAGCGCGGAGGAAATGAAGGACTACCTCGCATCCCTGCCGTCGAGCATCGAGCCGGTAGCCTATCCTGGCTGAGACATGATAGATCCGCACGTCCACCTGCGGGATGGAAACCAGGCAGCCAAGGAGACGCTCCTCCATGGGCTGTCGGTGGCATGGCGCGGGGGGCTGGACGGGGTCTTCGAGATGCCCAACACGGATCCGCCCCTCACAACCCGTGATGCCCTCCTGCGCAGGAGCCTGGCGGGAGCTTTTCCCCCGGGTTGTCGGCCTGAAGATGTTCGCCGGGCAGTCCACGGGAAACATGGGCATCCCCCTGCGGGAGGAGCAGGCGCTGGTGTATCGAATGCTCGCCGCGCTGGGATTCACCGGCGTGCTGGCGGTGCACTGCGAGAAAGAGGCAATGATGCGGCCGGCTGACTGGGACCCCGCGAAGCCGGTGACCCACGCGCAGGCCCGTCCACCGGCGGCGGAAGTGGCCTCGGTCGATGAGCAGCTGCAACTCGCATCACGGGCGTCGTTCAAGGGCACCCTCCATGTCTGCCACCTCAGCACGCCCTGGGCCCTGGACGTGCTGAGGGGACGGCACCGGGGGGAAACCGACGAGGCGCCGAACGTGCGTGTCACCTGCGCTCTCACCCCTCATCACGCCCTGCTGGATGCCAACATGCTGGAGGAGCCCGAGGGCATCCTGCTGAAGGTCAATCCGCCCCTGCGGCCCCGGCCCATGCCGGCCATGATGCTGCAGCGGCTGTTCGACGGAGAGATCGACTGGATCGAGACGGATCACGCGCCGCACACCCGCGCCGACAAGATCGAGGGCTTCGCCTCCGGCATCCCGGGGCTCCCCTTCCTGCCGGTGTTCCTCGGGATGCTCGCGGAGCTGGGGATGCCGGAAGCGAGGATCAAAGAGCTCAGCCACGATGCGGTCTGCCGCACCTTCGGCATGACTTTGGCGGCAAGCGGCCGCCGGCCCGAGCTTGACCTGGCGCGCGAGTATCCCTTCGACCCGTTCGCGGTGCTCACCAGGAGCAGCACGTAGGGGCTCTGCCGCGGGGCGCGGCGGCGGGCTGTGCAGACGGGCCGGTGCGCCGCGGCGGGGCGAATCGAGGCGCCTCCCCCGCGGCGATTTTCGTATATTTCCTCCCAGACAAAGGAGGAACCATGCCGCCGATCGTGCTCTTCGGGATTCAATACACCTTGAGCCTCCTGGCTTTCGCGCTCATTGCCGCCTGGATTGTCTGGCCACGCCTGTCAGGACTGCCGCGTGAAAAGGCGCTGCAGCCCGTGCTATGGGTCCATGTATTTCGCATTGTCGGCGGGACCATCCTGGCTCCCGGCGCCGTCGATGCCGGGGTGCCCATGGAGTTTCGCCAGATGATCGGATACGGAGACCTGGCAACGGCGTTTCTCGCCCTGCTGACGCTGATCGCACTGCGCGCACGGTTCCGCGGCGCGATTGCGGTGACCTGGCTGTTCATCGTGGTCGGACTGGCGGACACGACGAACGCGATCATCCAGTCGATGCGCGACAGCGTGTTCACCTATCCGATAGGCGTGAACTGGGTGATCGTCACCCTCTATGTGCCGGCGCTCCTGGTGAGCAGCGTCCTGGTCCTCATGCTGCTGCTCAGGCCTGAACGCGCCGCGGCGGCCTAGAACAGGTAGTCGGTGTTCACGAAGTTCGACGTCCGCTCCCTCACGATGTCCCGCAGCAGCCCCGTGTTCGTCGGCGTTCCCGGCGCCGCCACCATTGACCTGATGGAGAAGCAGCGCAGGGCGTCAGAGACGGAGAGGGTCCCCTCGGCGCTGTCCTTGCGCCCGGCAAAGGGGTAGACGTCGGGCCCCCGCTGGCACTGGGCGTTCAGGTTCACGCGGCAGACCTGGTTTGCCAGCACGTCGATGAGCGGCCCCATCCGCGCGGGGTCCGTGCCGAAGATGCTCGCCTGCTGCCCGTAGCTGGATGCCACCACCGCGGCGAACACCTCCTGCACATCATCGAAGACCGCCACGGGGACAACGGGACCGAACTGCTCCACGGAGTACAGCTCCATGGCGGGGGTGACGGGATACACCACCGAGGGGAAATAGAAGGTTGCGTTCGCGAGGCCGCCGAGACGGTTGGCAACCCGCGCGCCTTTCCCCTGCGCGTCAGCGACCAGCTCCTGCATTTTCGCCACGCGTTCCAGCGAGGGCAGGGGCGTGATACGCACCCCCTTCTCCCACGGCATGCCGAGGGGGAGCGCGTCAACGGCAGCGGCGAGCTTGCCGACAAAACTCTCCGCCACGGCGCGGTGAACGAACAGGAGCTTCAGCGCCGTGCAGCGCTGGCCGTTGAAGGAAAGGGATCCGGTGACGCACTCGGCCACGGCGAGGTCGAGATCCGCATCCTCCAGGACGATGGCCGGATTCTTGGCATCCAGGCCAAGGATGCAGCGCAGGCGGTTGGGCATGGGGTGCAGCCGCTTCAGCCCGTTGGCCACGCGCGAGCTGCCAATGAAGGCAAGCGCGGCAATCTCGCCGCTTTGCACGACAGGCCCTGCCACCTCATGTCCCTCGCCGTTGATGATGTTGACCACTCCCGGTGGGAAGCATTCCGCGAAGCAGGCCAGGAGCGGCGCCTGGCAGAGCGCGCCGAACCGCGGGAGCTTCACCACCATGGTGTTCCCCATGGCGAGAGCCGGTATCAGGGTGGTGAAGGTCTCGTTCAGGGGATAGTTGAAGGGGCCCATGCAGAGCACCACGCCGAGGGGCGCCCGCCTGATATGGGCCAGTACGCCATCGTTCGTGGAAAAGCGCGCTCCCGCGCGATCGACATCCTTCAGGGCCTCGATGGTGTCCACGATGTACTGCACCGTTCGGTCGAACTCTTTCTCGCTGTCGGTGCGGCTCTTGCCGATCTCCCACATGAGCAGCCGGACAGTCTCCTCCCGAACGCCGCGCATGCGGGCGGCAAACGCCTGCAGCGCATCCACCCGGTCTCCGACTCGCAGGGTCGGCCAGCGGCCGCGGCCGTGGTCCCAGGCGCGATGCGCGGCCTCCAGGGCGCCGAGGGCAGCCTCCTTGTCCAGCCGGGCTTCAGGCCCCAGCGGCCGCTGGGCAGCGGCGCCGGCGCCGTCCTTCAGACAGATCGCGGAGAGGACCTCAGCGGTCCTCCCCTTCCAGCTGCGCACCTGGCCGTCCACGAGGTAGTGTACGCCCTTCTCGTAGCGGCCCCCGCCGGGCGCGAAATCGGCATCGGCGGGCACCTTGTCATGCGCGGGAAAAATGTCGGCGATTTTCTTCCTTATATCTGCTGCCATGAGGCAACGGTGGCCCGGCCAAGTAGCGCTGTCAAGGCGGCCACCGTATGCGGTGGCATTCGGGTGGCCACCGTACCTGCACGGTACTCCGTGCGATTCGGTGG
>JBEKVA010000478.1:0-3208 GCA_049514475.1 Spirochaetia bacterium | reverse complement strand
GCTGCTCACCTGCGCAAGGGCCTCTTTCGCCTTCGGCACGGTGTCCTCGGGCTTCACATTGTACCAGACACGCAGCAGCATCCCTTTCTCATCCACGAGGAATGACGAGCGTTTGATGCCCATGTACGTCTTTCCGTAGTTGGTCTTCTCCCCCCATACCCCGTAAGCCTCGGCAGCCGCGTGATCCGTGTCGGCCAGCAGGGGGAACCCCAGGGAATACTTCTTGTCGAACTTCTTCTGGTCCTCGGGAGCATCAGGGCTGAGGCCCAGCACGTCCACCGAGAGCTTCTTCATGTCCTGCCGCGCATCGCGCACGGCGCAGGACTGCGTGGTGCACCCCGGGGTGTCGGCCTTGGGGTAGAAATACAAAAGGAGCTTGCGGCCACGGAAGTCGGAGAGCTTCACGGTCTTTCCGTCCTGGTCGGAGAGGGAAAAATCAGGGGCCTTCTGCCCCTCGCTGAGAGTGACGGCCATCACGTTCCTCCTACGGAGAAAAATACGACCCTCCTCCCGCAATAGTCAAACCGACTTGTCCCCGGATTCTCCGCCGGACTATACTGCCCGCCATGCAGGAGGGCCGGGCAACGATCGTCAGCGGAGACAGCAGGCGCATGGAGCGGTGCGCAACCGGGAGCATCGAGCTGGTCGTCACGTCCCCCCCGTACTGGAACATCAAGGATTACGGGGTGCCGGGGCAGATCGGGCACGGCCAGAGCCTGCACGCCTACCTGGCCGATCTCTTCCTGGTGTGGGCCGAGTGCTCCCGGGTCCTGGTCGAGGGCGGCAGGCTGTGCGTGAACATCGGCGACCAGTTCGCGCGCGCCAGCGTCTATGGCCGCTACCGCGTCATCCCCCTGCACGCCGAGATCATCTGCCAGTGTGAGGCGGCGGGTCTCGACTACCTGGGCTCCATCATCTGGCGGAAAAAAACCACGATGAACACCACCGGTGGCGCCGTGATCATGGGCTCCTATCCCTACCCTCCCAACGGCATCGTGGAGATCGACTTCGAGTACATCCTGCTGTTCAGGAAGCCGGGCAGGCCCCGCAAGGTCAGCCGGGAGCTCAAAGAAGCCGCGGCAATGAGCCGCGATGAGTGGAAGAGCTGGTTCTCCGGGCACTGGGAGCTGGGGGGCGCGAAGAAAAAAGGCCACGAGGCGCCGTTCCCCGAGGAGATACCCCGCCGGCTGATACGCATGTTCAGCTTTCCCGGGGACACGGTCCTTGACCCGTTCCTGGGGACCGGCACCACTGCCCGGGTCGCCGCGCAGCTAGGCAGACATGCCGTGGGGTACGAGATCAACCCTGATTTCGTCGCGCATGCACGGGCGTCCCTGGATGGCCTGACGAGCCCCGTCGTTGTGACCGAGTGTGCCCCGCAGGACGCGGGCGGCCGCACGGGAGCGTCGGCGTGGCAGCCGCGCATCCCGGACCTTCTTCCCCTGTCCGAAGAGGCCCCCGCTCCCGGGCCGCGTCTTTATTCCGTTGTCGACGTGGAGCCCGACGGCACGCTTGTCCTTGACACGGGCGCCCGGGTGCAGTTCCTCGGCCTGCGCATCACCGACATGGCCGAAGCCATCGCCTATTTGAATAAAAGGGTGCTGAAAAAGAAGGTGTTCCTTCGGCAGGAGACACAGGCGGGGGATGGACCGGCCCGCGCCCGCGTCGTTTTGAAAAACAGGATCTCGATCAACGCCCAGCTCCTGAAAATGGGCGCGGCGGTTCCCAGCGCGGAACAGGGGAGGTGAACATCATGGTGCATGCCATTGGGGACAAGAAGCCCGCGGTGAAGGGGGCGGCGTTCGTCGCGTGGAACGCGGAGATCGCGGGGGAGGTCACCCTGGGAGAGGACACGAGCGTGTGGTTCAGCGCCACGGTGCGGGGCGACATGGCGGCCATCACGGTGGGACGCGGCACCAACGTGCAGGACAACGCCACGCTGCACGTGGATACCGGCCTGCCGCTGACGGTGGGCAGCGGAGTCACCATCGGCCACAACGCCATCCTGCACGGCTGCACGGTGGGCAACGACTGCCTCATCGGCATGGCGGCGGTGATCCTCAACGGCGCGGTGATCGGGGAGCAGTGCGTGGTCGGCGCAGGGGCCCTGGTCACGGAGGGAAAGCAGTTTCCCCCGCGATCGCTGATCGTGGGAAGCCCGGCAAAGGTGGTGCGGCAGGTCGATGATGCGCTGCTGGAAAAGATCCGCTCCAATGCCCGCACGTATGTCGGCCTGGCGCGGGACGCGGCGAAGGGCCTGAAAGAGGTGGCGCGGTAGGCCGGGGCTACGGCCGCCGGCCCAGCGCCCGCAAGAGCATGGGCCACTCGCGCTCGAACATCGGGGTGAGCTTTCCGCTGCCCATCAGCGACTGCACCTCCGCCATCGTGAAGAATCTCCCCTCATCGATTTCCCCGGGGTCGGGATGCACGGCGCCTTCCCATGCCAGGGAAAAGCACTGCGCGTACTCGGATTCGAAGTTGCCCTGGGAGAGATACCCGTAGAGGAACCGTGCCGCCGCTGCATCGATGGAAAGCTCTTCGCGTGCCTCGCGCAGCAGCGCATCGTGGACGCTTTCGCCGGCGGAGACATGGCCGCCCACCGAGGTGTCCCAGAGACCGGGGTTGGTGTCCTTCTGCATGCCCCTCTTCTGTAAGTAGAGCCGTCCTTCAGCGTCGAAGACGTGGAGGTGGATCACAAGGTGAATGAGAAGCGGATTGCCATGGCACTCCTGCCGCGACGCCTGCCCCGTAGGCCGGCCCTCTGGGTCCACAAGCTGGAACATCTCCATGACGCTGCCCCCGCTTCCTGCCGTCCCCGCCCGCGCCCCGCCGCCTACCGCCCCCCGGCCGGGTGCTGCCCTCTCTTGCCAATGCTGTAGGAGGTGAAGGTGTCCAGCGAGGTGATGGCGAAACGGATGTCAGGGTACACCGGCAGCCCGCCCTCCTCGAGCACCGCGACAAAATCAGCGTAGTGCCGGCCCGCGTTCACGGAGACCACCATGGGCTTGTTGTGCCTGCGGGAGATGTCCACCAGCAGGCAGGCCAGCGCATCGGGGTCCCTGCAGGTCTCCGGCACCGTCTTCAGGGAGACGGCGTGCGGCACGATAGCCACGAACACGCAGTCCACCCCCTCGTCTTCCAGCACCGCCTCCACGAACTGGGCGTACATCATGTCGTCGGCCATGGGGGTGATGTCCAGGAACGGGGA
>JBEKVA010000477.1:0-3209 GCA_049514475.1 Spirochaetia bacterium | reverse complement strand
CTGGCCGGCTCAGTGAAGGGGTAGGGGGCGAACGCGCCGGCGACAGGTGTCAGCCGGCGTCCGGGGCTGCCGCTCTCAGTGTCCTTTTCCCTGCGCGGCCGCTCCTGGCGGCATTTGCCCGTAGTAGGCGTCCTTGCCGTGCTTTCTCAGGTAGTGCTTGTCCAGGAGGCTCTGTCGGACGCCGCCTATCCGTGGATTGACCGTGACGGTCAGCGCTCCCATCTCGGCGATGAACTCCAGTATGAACGCGTGATAGACTGCTTCCGCGGCATTCCTGCCCCACGTGAAGGGGCCGTGGGATGCGACCAGCACCCCCGGGGTGCCGTGGTAGTCGATCTTGCGGAAGGCGTCGAGGATCTGCACGGCTGTCTCCTCCTCGTAGTCCCTGCCGATCTGCTGATCGGTGATGACCGCGGTGCACGGCACTTCCCCGTGGAAGTAATCAGCGTGCGTGGTGCCGAAGCAGGGGAGGGAGCGGCGCGCCTGGGCCCATGCCGTTGCGTGCCGCGAATGGGTGTGCACCACCCCGCCGATATCGGGGAACTCGCGGTACAGCCGCACGTGGGTCTTGGTGTCCGAGGAGGGGTTCAGGTCTCCCTCGACCTTCTTTCCTTCCAGGTCGAGGACCACCATGTTCTTCGGCGAGAGATCGTCGTACTCCACGCCGCTGGGCTTGATGGCAATCAACCCGAGCTTCCGATCGATGCCCGAGACGTTGCCAAATGTGGAAACCACCAGGCCGCGCTCCACGAGCTGGAGGTTGGCCTGGTAGACGTGCTCCCGCAGTTGCAGGAGGCTCTTTTTTTCAGATGCTGTCATAGCGACCTCAGGAAGCCCTCGAGGCACCCGCCGAAGGCGACGTATTTCTCGTACAGCTTCGCGTACGCCGCGGCCCGCTTGCTGTCGGGCTTGAATGTCTTGTCGAACCCGCTCCCCATCTTTTTCTGCGCGGCGGTGACCGTCGGGTAGATGCCTGCCGCGACAGCGGCGAGCATGCTCGCCCCCAGGGCGCAGGCCTGGTCCGATGTTACAACGCGGATGGGCATGTTCAGGATGTCTGCCGTGCACTGCATGACAAAGGGGCTTTTGCGGGCGATTCCCCCCAGCGCAATGACCGCATTGATCGGCACGCCCTCCTTTCGGAACTGCTGCACGATGGCCCGGGAGCCGAAGGCAGTTGCCTCCACGAGAGCGCGGAAGACATTCGGCGCCGTGGTGCCCAGCCTGAGCCCCGCGATGGCGCCCTTCAGCGTCTGGTCTGCGAACGGGGTCCGCCTGCCGTTCAGCCAGTCCAGCGCCACCACGCCGGACTGGCCCGCCGGTATCTTCTCAGCCTCATCGGAGAGCCGCTCGAGGATGGTCTCCTCGATCTGCCGGCGCGCCGTGCCGAACGCGGCTGCCATTGCCCCGCGCGCCCGCGCCGACGTACCCGGCGGATTCGCCACCGTGTCGTGCAGGGGCCATGCGAGCAGGTCCTTGAACCACGCGTAGACGTCGCCGAATGCCGACTGGCCCGCTTCCAGCCCGATCATGCCGGGGATGATGGAGCCGTCGACCTGTCCGCAGATGCCCGCGATGCATTTCTTGCCCACCGCCCGCTGCGGCGCCACCATCATGTCGCAGGTGGATGTGCCCATGATCTTCACCATGGTGCGGTCGGTGATGCAGCCGCCGACGCCGCCCACGTGAGCGTCGAAGGCGCCCACATTCACAATCGTGTCAGTCGACAGCCCCAGGCGCTTTGCCCATTCAGCGGTGAGCCCGCCGACACTCACGTCCGAGGTGTGCGTCTCCGTGTACAGGCGCGAACGCAGGCCGCGCAGGAGCGGGTCGACCTTGACCAGGAATGCCTCGGGAGGAAGGCCTTCCCAGTCGGGGTGCCACATGGCCTTGTGGCCGGCCGCGCAGCGGCTGCGCTTCATGGTGAGCGGGTCGATGGTGCCGGTGAGAAGGGCCGGCATCCAGTCGCAGTGCTCCACCCAGGAGAAGGCGGCGCCGCGCACCTTGCCGTCTTCCCGCAGCACGTGGAGGATCTTCGACCAGTACCATTCCGAAGAGTACACCCCGCCCTCGTACCTGGTGAAATCAGTCCCGCCCCAGCCCCGTGCGACCTTGTTGATCAGCTCCGCCTCTTTCACGGCGGTGTGGTCCTTCCACAGCACGAACATGGCGTTGGGATTTTCCTCGAATCCCTTCGTGAGGGCGAGGGGGACCCCCGAGCGGTCCACGGCGCAGGGGGTGGATCCGGTGGTGTCGATGCCGATGGCGGCAACGTCCTTGCCCGAGCGCTTTCCCGCCTTTGCCAGGACGCCTTTTACCGCGGCCTGCATGCTCTCGATGTAGTCCAGCGGGTGCTGGCGGAAGCGGTTCTTCGACGGGTCACAGTATTTCCCTGCCGCCCAGCGCTTGTAGTAGGAGACCTCGTTTCCCAGCTCCTTGCCGCTCAGCGCGTCAATAAGCACCGCGCGCACCGAGTCGGTGCCGAAGTCCAATCCGATGATCAGCGTGTTTTTCGCCATGCCCTTCTCCTCCCGTCAGTTCGCCGCGCCGCGGTCGTGGTTGTAGACGTCCCATCCCAGGTACCGCGTGAAGGCCTCGTCCACCACCCCCGCCACCCGCGCCGGGTTGATGGCCACGTGGTGCTCGAACCCTTTCGTGCAGATGTGGCGCAGCAGGCCCTGCAGGTGCGGGATGCGCGCAACCCCGTAGCCGCCGAAGGTGGTGAGGGGATCCCGCGTGAGCTCGCCCTCACCCAGGTAGGCGCGCACGCCGCCCGCCTCATCGTCGGTGGACACGCGGCAATAGGTGAAGGCGGTGGGGGCGAGCCTTCCGGCCATCGTGCCGTAGGTGTTCTCGCGGCCCACGGTGCCGGCGATGATCTCCTGGTAGTCCATGACGCCCTTTTTGCCGAAGAGCTCCTGGGGGAAGTTGCTGCAGTGGAAGAGCACGCACTTGTCGGGGTCGTCAGCGTAGTTGTTGTTCCAGTCTGCCAGTGCGCTGGGCCTGCCCGAGGCCTGGATCATTGCATACATCCCCACCAGGCCGGTGATGTCGGTCTCGCAAGCGCTGGGTACCAGCGCGTTGCTCATCATGCTCATGGCCGTGCAGGGCACAACGCCGAAGTACTCTTCCATTGAAGTCCAGCACTGGATGGCCGTGCCGACCAGCTCCCTCTCCTCCACGTACTGCTCAAGGACGACGGCGAACTT
>JBEKVA010000476.1:0-3210 GCA_049514475.1 Spirochaetia bacterium | reverse complement strand
TCAGCGAGTGGGGTTATGCCGGCAGATCAGCCGTGAACATGTATGGCGGCTTTTTCTACTGGCTGTTCCGCGAGCCGTTCCCCGTCCGCCAGGTCGGCCAGCAGATCGTGCGCGTGATGCTCGAGGCCTTCGGCGTGCTGATGATCACCGCCGTCATCGAGGGGGGCCTGTTCGCGTGGATCGGCGGCTGGGACGGCTCGAAGTTCAGCGTCCTGGGCTGGGCCGGCGCCGCGGCCGTCTACCTGCTCCTCACGGAGTCCACGACGCTGATCGGCGCCATGATCTTTGCCGCGCGCATCGGCACCGCCTTCACCGTGGAGATCGGGTCCATGCAGATGAGCGGCCAGCTGGACGCCCTGCGCCTGATGGCGGTGGAGCCCGCCCAGTACATCGTCATCCCGCGGGTGCTCGCCTCCATCCTCTGCCTGCCCATCCTGAAGGCCCTCAGCGACCTGGTTGCCATCGGGGCCTGCTCGGTGTGCATGCACCTGTGGTTCGACGTCTCCCTGCCGATCTTCTACCAGCACGTGTTCGACATCATCCGCCACCCCATCATCACCACCTCCTACGTGCGCTGCGCCATCATGGCGTTCTTCATCTCGATCAACGGCTGCGGGCTGGGCTTCCATTTCCGCGGCGGGGCCATCGAGCTGGGCAAGACCACCACGAAGTCCATCGTCATCAACCTGATCGTGGCCATCACGGTGGATTCCCTCTACGGCGTACTGGACTCCGTGGCAGGCTGGAGCGTGGTGTGATCCGCGCGCGTGACCTGCATTTCGCATTCGACAGTCACCGCGTTCTCAGCGGTCTCAACATAGACGTCGAGGAGTCGCTGACCACCGTGATCATCGGGGCCAGCGGCATCGGCAAGTCGGTGCTGCTGAAGTGCATCACCGGCCTTTTGAAGCCGCAGTCGGGGAGCATCACCATAGACGAGGAGGAGGTGGTGGGCGCCGACCGCCAGAAGCTTCTCGCCATCCGCCGCCGGATCGGGATGCTCTTCCAGGAAGGGGCCCTGTTCGACTCGATGAACGTCTTCGAAAACGTCGCCTTCCCCCTGCAATACCACCGCGTGGCCTCGGGGGCCGAGATCGAGAAGAAGGTGCACCAGTACCTGGAACTGGTGGGCATGCGGGACGCGATGGAGGCAATGCCGCAGGAGCTTTCCGGGGGCATGAAGCGCAAAGTGGCCATTGCCCGGGCAATGATCCTCGAACCGCGCTACCTCCTGTATGACGAGCCCACCTCGGGCCTGGACCCGGGGAGCTCCGCCATCGTGGAGTCCATGATCAAAAGGCTGCAGTCCCAGCGCTCCATCACCTCCCTCGTCGTGACCCACGACATCGACCTCACCCGTTATATTGCCGATCGGATCGCGCTCCTCGAGGAAGGGCGCATTATGACCCTCGCCAGCCGCGAGGAGGCCTTCAGCGAGGGCTCACCGGTGTACGAGCATTTCATCGAAAAGCGAGAAAGGATCCGCCAGGAAAATGCCGTTTAAAGCAACCAGGGTCATCAGGGTTTTCGTCATCATCATCGTCGCTATCGCGGCCTCCGCCCTCCTCTACCTGCTGGTCAACAATTTCCAGTTCCGCCGCGGCACCTCCGTGCGCGTGCACTTCGCCAGCGTCGGGGACCTGAATTCCGGCGCGTGGGTGCGCAAGGCGGGCATCAAGGTGGGCTCCGTCACTCGCCTCGAGCCGGCGGAAGACGAGAAGACCGTCATTGTCACGCTGACATTCAAGCCCGGCCAGATCGTGCGCTCCACCGACAAGTTCTCCCTGGTGGCAAAGGGGATCCTGGGGGACATGTACATGGAGCAGAAGCCCGGGCCCAAGGATTCGCCCTTCGCGCAGGAAGACCAGCTCTTCGAGGGCCAGCAGTCGTTCAGCCTCACCGACCTGCTCGGCGGGGACACGATGAGCATGGTCACCGACCTCGCCGGCGGCCTGAAGGGCCTCATCGACATCTTGAAGAAGAACGAGTCGGAGATCGACTCCACGATGAAGGACATCTCCCTCACGGCGCACAACCTGCGCGTCGTCACCGACCGCGCCGTGGTTCTCACCGACTCCGTCCCCCAGATCGCGCAGCAGATCAACAGCTCGATGTTCCAGATGCAGGCGGCGGTCACCGAGGTTGCCGATACCACCCACCGGCTGGTCGCAAAGCTGGAGAAGAACCTGGACAGCAGCACGGACGACCTGGCCGCCTCGATGAAGTCCGTCCGCGCCAGCACCGCTGACATCCAGAAGGCGATCACCGCACTGACTGCCCAGAACACGGTGATCTCGAAGCTGAGCGCCCCTGATACCGGCCAGAGCCTGGATGCCACGGTGAAGAACCTTCAAGCTGTTTCCCAGGAGCTCCTCACCGTGACCAAGGAGACCCGCAAGGTAATCGAAGGGGTCAGCGTCATCTTCGAGAACAAGTAAGCCCGATCGTCCAGTCAAGCCCCGACGGCCTTTCGAGGTCCGCCGGGGCTTTTTTATTTTCCCTGCTCTTGACAAACTGTACGTATACGTATATCTTGGCTTTTATCTAAACCCATTCGAATACATTTACTTAGGGAGGGGTTTCATGATCAAGCGAATTACGCTCATCGAGCCGAAGAACGACCACCTGCACATCTTCTCGAAGTTCGAGCTGCCGCGCCTGGGCAGCATCCTTCTTGCCACCATCATGCGGGACAAGGGTTACCAGGCGGAGTCCCTGTTCATGAAGACACGCGAAATCCGCGCGCGGCACATTGAAACCGACCTGGTCGGCATCTCCACCATCACGGCAACGGCGACCAGTGCCTATGCGATTGCCGACGAGTTCAGGAGCAGGGGCATTCCCGTGGTCCTCGGCGGCCCGCACGTGAGCTTTCTCCCCGAGGAGGCCCTCGAGCACGCCGACTATTGCATCACCGGCGAGGGGGAGACGGGATTCCCGCTGCTGGTTGAGGCCCTGAACCGCAATGCAGCCTTCAGCGAGGTGCCGGGCCTGGTGTGGAGAGAGAACGGAACCATCAGGCGAAACCCCGCCGCGCCTCCCATCGAGGACCTGGACACCCTCCCGTTCCCCGATTTCTCCCTCCTGACCATGGATCCGGGAGCCCGTCTTGGGAAGATCGGCCCGGGCCGGCTCACCATCCCCATGCAGACCTCCCGCGGGTGCCCCTTCAACTCGCGCTTTGCGACCTCACGCGGGTCAAGTTCCACA
>JBEKVA010000475.1:0-3214 GCA_049514475.1 Spirochaetia bacterium | reverse complement strand
GAACAGCCGGGTCACGTCGCGCAGGGGAACCTCCGGCCACGCGATGCGCGCCAGGAGGACACGCCGGCGCCCGGAGGGACCAAGCTCGATGAAAAACGCGCTGCTGCCGGGCACCGTGTGGATGGCCATGACCGGGGCGTTTCCCAGGAGACCCCGCGACACGGGCAGCGCGATCATCTTCTCCTCCCGCAAGCCGTATACGTACAGCCCGCGAAGCGCCTGCCCCTTGCGGAAGAGCAGGTAGGGGCCGCACAGGTTCGGCACGAGATCGCTATAGGCGTCCAGGGAAATGTAGCGCTGCTGCCAGGTGTCGGGAATGAGAAGGGCATCCTCGACGATCGTGACCTCCCCGGGCCGTACCGTCACGATGCGCGTCCATGGCCGAAAGCCATCCAGGGAGAGTGCCAGGCGGTGCGTCCCCGCCCGCAGGGAGATGAGGGAGGCCGGCGTCTTCAAGGTCGCCGGCAGGCCGTCGATGCTCAGCAGCGCGCGCGGCGGCGAACTGGCCACGAAGACCCCGCCCGTCCGCACGAGCCTGCCGCGCGCAATCGCCAGGAGATCGTAGCCGAGGGCGTAGGTCAGGAGAAACGGGAGCACCGGCAGGTAGAGAAGGAGAAATATGATGAAGAGGGGTCTGCGGATGCCGGGGCGCACGATCAGCCATGGTAACTCGTGCGCGGCCTGCGCGAGAAGGGGTTCAGGTGCGGGGGCCGCTGTCCGGCGGGCCTCACTTATCTATATATTTTTGCAGGGATTGCCAACGCAGCACGGGATCCCCGGCCTGCACGTGGACACCGGGGTCCGGGACCGTAACGCCCTTTCTCACGCACCGCCCTTCGCCGATTTGTATATTTTATTTGATCGCAGGTGCATTTTTGTCCCTCCCGCGGGGTTACATGCTGCACGGGGAAGAGGACAGTTATTGACAGAGAGAGCCCATAATGGTAGGTATCAGCATCCTACAGTAGATTATTGAATTTTTGCTGAAATATTTCGAAGGGTTCCACGTCAGAATTCCTGTGTACCATTCACGCCATAAGGAGTGTACGCGATGAACGTGATCGAATTGAAGGCCGTCAAGAAGGATTATCCTCTGGGCGCGACCACCGTGCATGCGCTGCGGGGCGTTGACCTTGCCATCGCGGAAGGGGATTTCATCTCCATCATCGGCCCCTCGGGGAGCGGCAAGACGACCCTGCTGAACATCATCGGGTGCATCGACAACGCCAGTGAAGGCCTGGTGAAAATTCAAGGCAAGGACGTGACCACGCACTCCGATCGGCAGCTGACCGACCTCCGCCTGCACACCATCGGCTTCATCTTCCAGACCTTCAACCTGATCCCCGTTCTCACCACCCGGGAAAACGTGGAGTTCCCCCTGCTCCTGATGAAGGCGGAGCATCTCAGCAAGCGGGAGATCCGCGAGCGCGCGGAGAAGCTCCTCGCCGAGGTGGGGCTGCAGGACCAGATGGGCCAGAAGCCCTTCGAGCTCTCCGGCGGGCAGCGCCAGCGCGTGGCCATAGCGCGCGCCCTGGTGACCCGCCCGGCCATCGTGCTGGCGGACGAGCCGACCGCGAACCTGGACTCTGAAACGGGGGACAGGATCCTGCGGCTCATGAAAGAGCTGAACACCATAGAGAAGACCACGTTCATCTTTTCCACGCACGACCCGGACATCCTCAAGTACGCCAACGGCGTGGTGAAGATCAAAGACGGGCTGATGGCGAGCTAGGAGCGTCCATGTTCATTCTGAAGATCGCCTGGAGAAGCATTCTCCGTCACAAGGCCAAGAGCATCATCATCGGGACCATCCTTTTCCTGGGCGCGTTCATCATGACGCTGGGCAACGCCACCGCCATCGGCATGCGCCGCGGGGTGGAAGAGAACATGGTGCGCAGCTTCACCGGTCACATCATCCTGGTCTCCGACGAGGAGCCGAAGGACAACATCCTCTTCACGCCCATGGCCAAGCCGCTGAAGATCCTGAAGGACTACGAGAAGGTCGCCGCCGTTCTGAAGCAGCAGGACTTCGTGAAGGACTTCATCCCCATGACGCGCGGCGGTGCGTCGATCCTCGGCGGGCAGAACATGAACTTCATGCTCACCTTCGGGTGCAATTTCGATGATTTCCAGCGCGTGTTCGGCAGCCCGGTGAAGGCGGTGGAAGGCACGCTGCTGAAGAACGGCGAGCACGGCATGATGGTCAACGTCAACGGCCGCAAGAACATGTACAAGTTCCAGGACTTCTGGGTGGTGCCCCAGGGGACCGAGCTCAACAAGGACAACCTCAGCGACGACGCGAAGAAGGCCATGCCCAAGCTCGAGCTGCGCAGCTCGCTGGCAATCGAGGGATTCGGGGAGCCCGGCTCGACGAACAAGAACGTCCCGGTGACCGCCGTGGTGCGTTTCCGCTCGCTGAACTCCCTCATGCAGGAAATCAGCTTCATCGACATCGAGACCTACCGCGAGCTTTTCGGATACTACACGGCGTCCGACATCGTGGATAAGCTCCCTCCCAAGGAGGACGCCCTGCTGTCGGCCGGCGAGGAGGACATGTTCCAGGGCGGTGACATCTATTCCAGCGGATCGTCAGGCTCGTCGGTTTCCGCCCTGGAAAAGAAGATCAAGGCCCCGCCCTCGGTGACGCGGACGATCAACTTCAACACGGCGGCGTACAATTACGTATCGGTTCTGCTGAAGCCCGGCGAGGACCTCAACGCCTCGGTGGCCCGGATGAAGACGATCATGAAGGAGAACAACCTGCCGGTGAAGGTCCTGAGCTGGAAGACGGCCTCGGGACAGGTCGCCCAGATCTCCGACATATTGCAGATCATCATCACGGTGTTCGTCCTCCTGCTCTTCTTCGTGGCCATCGTCATCATCATGAACACCCTCAGCATGAATGCCCTGGAGCGGACCGAGGAGTTCGGCATGATGCGGGCCGTGGGAGCCCACAAGAGCTTCATCACCAAGATGTTCCTCGCGGAAACCTTCACTCTCTCCTGCGTCTTCGGCGGGGTGGGAATCCTGCTGGGGGCCATCGCCACGTGGATCGTGCGGCCCCTGCACATCGGCTCGGGGGGGAACGAGATCTGGGAGCTGGTCTTCGGCGGGGAGGTTTTCCGCCCCAGCCTCGGGGCCGCGGGCCTGGTGACCGGCATCATCGGGCTGGGCATCGTGACCGTGCTGGCCGTCATCTACCCGGTCCTGGTGG
>JBEKVA010000474.1:0-3240 GCA_049514475.1 Spirochaetia bacterium | reverse complement strand
TGCGCCTGCCGCAGGGAGGGACCTGCCGGGTGCTGGGCTACGACCCTGCCTGCCGGCCGGCGGGCCTGCTTGAGGAGATCTGCTTTGTGCCCGAAGATTTGCAGGTGCCCTCCATCCCCATGGGCCTCTTCGAGCGGCTCTATGCGGCGCTGTACCCCCGGTTCAGCCACGAGGCCTTCCGCGAGCACCTCAAGACCTTCGAAATGGACGCGGCAAAAAACCTCTCGGAGCTCTCTTATGGGCAGAAGAAAAAATACCTGCTCGCATTCGCCCTTGCGTCAGGCTGCCGTCTGCTGCTGCTCGACGAGCCGACCAACGGCCTGGACATCCCCTCGAAGAGCCAGTTCCGAAAGCTGCTTGCCCGCGCCGGCGGGTCGGAGCAGGTGATCCTCATCTCCACCCACCAGGTACGCGACATGGAAAACCTCATCGACCCCATCATCATTCTCGACCAGGGCAGGATCATCTTCCAGCAGCCCATGATGGAGGCTGCCCGCCGGCTCTCGGCCAGGCTGGAGCGAGAGGAACCGCTGGACCCCGGGGTGCTCTACGCTGACAAGACCCTGGGCGGCTGGATCGTGGTGCGCGAAAACACCGGCGCGGAGGAGACGCAGATCGACCTGGAGACGCTCTTCAACACCGTGATCGCGGGCGGGGAGAAGGTGCAGGCGCTCTTCGAGGGCGCGAAGGTGAGGGGGGCATAACGTGGAAAACAAGCCTGCAAACGGCATCCTCAGCGTACGCCGCTTCGGCCACATAGTGCTGCGGGAGCTCGCCGGCAGCTACCGCGGCCTGCTGATCGCGATGGCGGCCATCGGCGGCGTGCTCATCGTCATCTCGGCCCTCATGACGATGGGCCATGCCACCGGAGCGGGCCCCGGCGGGGTCCCCCCCTTCCTGCTGGGGTACTTCCGCAACATGCTCTTCCTGGGAGGCTTCATCCTCACCAGCATGGCCTTCCGCGAGGTGCGCCAGGGCGGCGGCGGGATCTTCTATCTTACGCTGCCCGGCTCCCTCTTCGAAAAGCTCCTGGCAAAGCTGCTGCTCACCTCCCTGGGGTACGCGCTGGGCTGCGCGATCTTCTTCACGGCAGCCACCGCGGTGAGCCAGCTCCTCAACATGGTCCTCTTCGGGTCAGGAAACGGCGTCTTCAATCCGTTCGATCCCGTCGTCCTGCGCATGGGGGCCCTCTACCTGGTGACGCAATCGGTATTCCTGCTGGGCTCGATCTGGTTCCGCAAGCTTGCCTTCCTGAAGACCGTGCTCTGGATCCTCATCATTTCCTTTGGCGCCGTCGTGGTGTTTGGCATCGCGGCGCGGATCCTCCTGGCCCACCCCCTCTGGGCGGGCGGAAGCCTGCGGCTGGATTTCGGCAGCCAGGGATTCTCGGGAATGTTCGGCCGCGGTTCCGGCGGGCCGGCGAACCTCGGCATCGTCAGGGCTGCGGGGCAGATCCTGGTGTACGGCGTGCTGGCTCCCGTCTGCTGGCTTGCCGCGTATTTCAAGCTCGGGGAGACCGAGGTGTAGGCCATGGAGTTCAGGGAGAACAGGGCGATCTACCTGCAGATCGCCGACCTGATGTGCGAGAACATCCTCAGCGGCACCTGGAAGCCGGGGCAGCGGATCCCGAGCATACGGGAGCTGGCGGAGAGCATCGAGGTGAATCCCAACACCGCCATGCGCACCTTCGGGTACCTGGAGGACCAGGGCATCATCCACAACCAGCGCGGGATCGGGTTCTTCCTGTCGGAGGAAGCCTACGAGATCACGCGCGAGCTGAAGAAGAAGACCTTCATCAGCCGCGAACTGCCGCAGATGTTCCGCACCCTGGACCTCCTGCGCATGGGATTCGAGGACCTGGCGGGTTTGTACGCGGCGCACCGCAGCGCGGAGGAAAATAATCCGCCGGGGACGGCGGCGCGCAAGGAGAAGCCTGTATGAAGAAAAGCTCGATCGTCCTGGTGAGCGCGCTCGGCGCCCTGGCGGTGCTGATTGTCGTATTCGTGGCCGTCGTCCGCATGACGATTTAGGCTGCAAGCCGGGGGCCGGGGGGCGGCCGTTTACGGCACGGCAACCCCCGCTGCCTCCCGTTTTCCGGCGCGGCGGCCGCCCGCGGCCCTCTACCGCTCCTGCCGCGGCACCTTCACCGCGTCGAAGATCGCGTTCAGAAGAGACTTGTCCCCCGGCGCGTCCTGGGCGATCTGCCAGATCATGATGCCGCCGCCGAGATTGCGCGCCAGGCGCAGCGTCTTGTCGCGCATCGTCGCAAATCCGTTGTACCCATACTCACCAGATACGTCCTTGCCCGGCGCGTTCCAGTCCCCCGCGGAGATGCTCCTGTAGGTAAGCGAGCGGCGCGTCTTCAGGCTGCGCGCGTAGAAGGGCACGCCGAGGATCACCTTGCTGGCCGGCACGCCGCGCTCATCCCGCCAGTAGCGCATTGCGGCCAGGGCGAAATCGTAGCTCGAGTGATGGACCCCGACCTGGCGGTATCCGTCGTCGTAGGCCATGATGTTCAGGAAGTCCACGTCGGCAAAGACGCTGCCGAGGATATGCGATCCGTTCCAGCCATCGGCGCTGACCGCGGCGGTGAGGAGCCTGCCCTCGGAATGCAGGCGCTCCGCCAGGCTGTGCATCAGCGCGGCATAGCTGTCGGCGGCGGCCAGGGAGGGATACTCCCAGTCCACGTCGATGCCGTCGAGCTGGAACGCGTGCACCAACGACATTGTGCTCTCGATGAACACCGAGGTGATGCCGGGGTTGCGCGCCACCGTTTCGAAGGCGTCGGTCTTGCCGTCGTTGTAGCCGCCCAGGGAAGCGAGCACCTTTACCCCGTGCGCGTGCGCCTGGGTGACCAGCCGGGCGAGCTTCCCCGGGTTTGCCACGATCTGGTAACAGCCATAGGCGTTCACCGTCAAGAAGGCATAGTTGATGTGCGTCAGCGCCTCGAAGCGGATGTCCTCGGGCTCACCGGACCACGAAGGGAAATACCCGACCACGAGAAAGCCGGGGGCCACCTGGTACCCGTCCCCGACGATCGGGATGGGCGTGTAGGTGATGCAGCCGCCGAGTGCGAAGAGAATGCATGCCGAGAAGAGGGCTGAGAAAAGAAGAGGCCGGTTCATAGGACGCCCCCACTGTACCCGTACCCGGCCCGCGCGTACAGGGCCGTCGCCACCGCGCTGCTTGGGTGCGACGCGCAAGTTCACGCGTGGCTTGACACCGACGCACCGCCGGGCT
>JBEKVA010000473.1:0-3260 GCA_049514475.1 Spirochaetia bacterium | reverse complement strand
CAGCTAGGAGAATCGCATATCGTTGCCTTCGGCCAAACCCGGCACCGACGACCCTAATCCGATCCTTGCTCGGTCTCCGCCACCTGCGCTGGCAGGGACGCGTCAGCGGGAAATGCTGGGCGTCGCGCCCCCTGCTTGACACGGAACCCGATTTCTGAGGATATTCAAGGGCAGCAATAGCACCGAAGGGAGGTGATTGCCATAGCTTACATCGAAGTGAGCGACGATGAACCCCTCGAGAAGGCCATCAAGCGCTTCAAGCGCCAGGTGGAGAAGGAGGGAATCATCCGGGAGTGGAAGAAGCGGGAGTTCTTCGAGAAGCCTTCGGCCATTCTCAATCGCAAAAAGAAAGCCCTCGCGCGCAAGCGCATGAAACGGGCGCGAAAAGTTTCCGCCATGAAGAGCTACTAGAAATTGAAAAGCCCCCGCAAGGGGGCTTTTGATTTTTCCGAAGCGGCAACGCGCCGGCAGCGCTACAGGCTCGCTAACGTGCATCCCCTTCCGCGCGTGCGCGGAGTTGCACGCGCTCGCCTTCGCCATCCCTGGCTACAGAATGTGCTTCAGGAACCTCTGCGTGCGCTCTTCCTTCGGCGCGCTGAAGACGGCCTCCGGGGGACCGCGCTCGATGATCTCCCCGTTGTCCATGAACACAACGGTGTGCGCAGCCGCGCGGGCAAAACCCATCTCGTGGGAGACGACGAGCATCGTCATCCCTTCCTTCGCGAGCTCCACCATGACGTCGAGCACTTCCTTTATCATCTCCGGGTCCAGCGCGGAGGTGGGCTCGTCGAAGAGCATCACCTTGGGGCTCATGGCCAGCGCACGCGCAATGGCCACGCGCTGCTGCTGGCCGCCGGAGAGCTGCTCGGGATAGGACTTCTCCTTCTCCGAGAGTCCGACCCGCGCAAGCAGGCTGCGCCCGAGGTCTGCCGCCTCTTTTTCAGGGATCCCCTTGACGATGCGCGGGGCGAGGGTGATGTTCTCAAGCGCGCTGAGATGCGGGAAGAGGTTGAAGGACTGGAAGACCATGCCCACCTCTTCACGGATCTTGCGGATGTCCGACTGGCGGTCGGTGACCTGGTCCTCGTCGATCCAGATCTGGCCCGAGCTGAGGTTTTCCAGCCGGTTGATGCAGCGCAGCATCGTGCTCTTGCCGCTGCCGGAAGGCCCGATGACCAGCACGACCTCTCCCGCCTGGACGGAGAGGTTGGCGTTCTTCAGCGCCACAACCTTGCCGAAGTTCTTGCAGGCATCGATGATCCGCACTCTATCTGCCACGGCGGTTCATCCTTTCTTCCATCAGCGCAACAAGGCGGGAGAAGAACAACGTCATCACGAGGTACACCAGGGCAACGACGGTGAAGGCCTCGAAATAGTCGAACGTCTTCGAAGCATATTCCCTGCCGCGGCGCAGGAGATCCGAGACGGCGAGGATCGACACGAGGGAAGAGTCCTTCAGCAGCGCGATGAACTCGTTGCCCAGAGGCGGGAGAACGACGCGGAATGTCTGCGGCAGGATGATCCTGCGCAGCGCCTGTCCCCGGGTGAGCCCGAGCGCGATCGCCGCCTCCATCTGGCCCTTGTGAATGGACTGGATGCCCGCGCGGAATATCTCCCCCAGGTAGGCCCCGTAGCAGACCGTCATGGCGATGACGGCCGCGAAGATGTCGGGTACCTGGATGATCTTCCCCAGCGCATAGTAGATGTAGAAGATCTGCACCAGGAGGGGAATCCCGCGGATGATCTCGACGTAGATGGTCGCGATCCTGTTGATGATCGGGATCTTGGAAATCCTGCCGACGCCCGTGAGCAGCCCGACGATCAGGGCGCAGGCTATGGACAGGAGGGTAACCTCGAATGTCTTCAGGATCCCGTCGGGAAGGAACGCCATGATGTCCCGGTAGGGATGGGGCTTGAAAACGAACAGGTACACCAGGACGGCCAGTGCCCCGAAAAAGGAGATCCGCCATGCCGAAAAGGCGGACTTTTCTCCTCTTCCGGGGATCAGCGCCCCGTCGGTAACTTCAATCCGCGAGTCGCGGCCCGGCCGCGACTCGCGGGGACTCGTTACTTCAGCCACTGGTCGTCGAATGCCTTGTTGGCGCCTGAATCGAGCACTTTCTTCAGGCCCGCGTTGATGACATCCAGGACCTTCTTGTTTCCCTTTTTCACCGCCACGCCGTACAGTTCCGTCGTGAAGGGAGTGCCAACCGTCACCAGCTTGCCTTTGTACTTGTCGTTCTGCAGGGCGTAGCTCGCCGCTGTCGGGCTGTCCACCACGACGCCGTCGATGCGGCCGTTGGCCAGGTCTTCGAATGCAAGCCCGATCTCATCATAGGTTTTCTCGGTGATGTTGCCGGCGTCTTTGACCTTGTCGATCTCGAAGGCGCCCGTGGTGCCGATCTGCGCACCCACCGTCTTGCCCTTCAGGTCGGCAATCTTGGTGATGCCCGTCTCATCGGCGCGGACGGTGAGGATCTGTCCCGCGTTGATGTAGGGGATGGAGAAGTCCATAGTGCCTTTGCGCTCGTCGGTGATCGTGACCGAGGACATGACGGCGTCGTACTTCCCGTTATCCAGCCCGGCAAAGATGCCGTCCCAGGCAGTGTTCTTGAACTCGACCGTGAAACCGCCCGCTTTCGCAGCGGCATTCATCAGGTCGACGTCAAAGCCCACGATGTTCTTGTTCGTGTCGACCATTTCCATCGGAGGGAACGTGGCATCAGTGGCGATGACGATCTTCCCCGACTCCGTCTGGCCACCGGCGAACACGAGCCCGCCAAGGGCGGCGAACAGAAGCAATGCGATAAGAATCCGCTTGTGCATAAATAACCTCCTTGGTGAATGTTTTTTCAGTTTCAATGGAAACCGGGGGTCTGTCAAGGGCGCGGGAATTCGTGAAATGCAGGCAGAGCAGCGCCTTTCCGCGGCCGGTCGTGCTCACTTGACTCTGCGCTGCGATTTCCCTATACTCTTCCTCACGACGCAGGGTAGAGCAGTTGGCAGCTCGTCGGGCTCATAACCCGGAGGTCGCAGGTTCAAATCCTGCCCCTGCTAAACAGATCGGCGCGATCGGCAATGTACTGTCGGAGGCCACGCAGAGTGGTCTTGGGAGCAGCGGGTAGGCGCCGTTTTTCTTTTCCCGGCACCGGAAAATGTTTGACAGCACGTGCCGCCTCTGGTACCCTCACCTGAGCAATTCCTCACACTGTGAGTAGTCTGGCAGCTCTTGCCTGAAAGGGTGCGGGCGTTTTCCGCGC
>JBEKVA010000472.1:0-3294 GCA_049514475.1 Spirochaetia bacterium | reverse complement strand
GAACTCCCTGTCGGTCACCTCGGAATCCGTCGCGTAGATCACGCTTTTCCCGTTTTCCGTGATCTTGTAGGCGAAGGAGCCGCCGGGGTGGTTCATCCTTTTCCAGCGTATCTCCGCGTCACCCACGCGCATGCTCTCCCCCTTCAGGTAGAGGAACCGCAGCTCCGCCTGCATGGCATCCATGGTGACGGGAAAGTACGGGGGCCGCATCTGGTCACGTACCGTTCTTTCCACGCTGGGGAACGGGCTGGCGAAAGTGATCCTGTTGCCCTTCATCCACGCCGGTCCGAAGAAAGGGATGCCCTGCAGATGATCCCAGTGAAAATGACTGAACAGCAGGAGAAAGTCGCTGACGGGATCCCTCTTTTTCTCCAGGGAGACCCCCAGGTCGCGCAGGCCGGTGCCCCCGTCGAGGATGATCAACCGGTTGTCCGCGGTGCGCACCTCGATGCAGGGCGTGTTGCCGCCCGTGGTGCCGAAGAGGTACGCGGGGAGGCCGGCAAGAAACAGCTCGCGGGTGCGCGCGTTCTCGAGGTCAGAAGGCCTGATGCGCTCCACGACAGCGGCGATCTTGCTTCTTACCTGATCCGGGCTCAACGGAGTCGGGAGTGACCCTCTCACCCCCCAGAACGTCACTTTCATATTTCCGCCCTTCTCCCTCAGGCTTCAAGAAAGCCTTCCTTCTGGCGCAGCGCCAGCCACCGCTCGATCTCGACGCGCGAATGCAGCTTTCCCTTTCCGATACCGGGACACTGCTGGGCGTGCAGGTCCCATTCCTCGGTTGAGGAGACCAGCGCGCTCCAGAAAGGGAAGCTGCGGCACTGCAGCGGCCGGGCTTCGTACACGGAGCATCCCCCATTTTCCCAGAACGTGCAATCGAGGTTCGCCTTTTCCCTGAGACTGATCCGGCTCGCGAATCCCAGGGAGACAGGACGGCACCGGGTCCGCAGAACGTCCTGCCTGTCTTCCCCGAGCGCTTTCGCCAGGGTATCCAGGTCGGCGGAAGAGAGAAAAACGTAGCCCGCGGTGTGGCGGCAGCAACGCGAGCAGCGCGTGCAGCCAAATCGCAGACCCTTGTCGTAGAATGCGTCAGAGGCCACGGTGCATCTTTCCGCCACCTCTTGGGGGCATCTGGGAAAGAAAAAGCCTTCTTCCCGCGGGGAAGAAGGCTCCTGGGGAGAGAAGGATTCGAACCTTCGAAGGCTTAGCCAACAGATTTACAGTCTGCCCCCTTTGACCACTCGGGAATCTCCCCCTGTCGGGTCGGCGAAGCCGACACGATGTTTTTGGGCGGCAGCCGGCCTGCGAAGCAGGACGGCGGGAGCCCTGCCGGGTCGGTGAAACCGACTCGGTGTTGCTGGGCAGGAATCAAATTGCCACATCTTCATAAAGAAAAATGGCACCTTCTGTCAAGTGGCGGATGCTCTGTATCGGTGCCTTGCGGCTTGCTACTGCCGCAAGGTTTCCCGCAGGCTCAGAGGGATGTATATCCACCCATAGGGCGTGTCGAATGTTACGCTTCCCGTGATGTCGAACTCCGGGTTGGGATGCTGGATCAGGTCCAGCGCCATTCCCAGGGCCTTCCCGGGGGCATTTTCCATCCGAAGGGTGACGGTAGCTGTCTCTCCGGGCTTCACTTCCACGGAATCACGCGTGCGCAGCAGAGAATACCTGTGTTCGTTGATTTCCAGGAAAGTCTTTGCGTCGGTCAGGGTGAATGGGAACGAGTTCGTATTGGTAACCTGAAAGTTGAGCCTGAACGACGAAGAGAACGGCTCTCCCTGGGAACCGGTGTACACGACATCCGGCACCCGGGGGATGGGAATAGTGAGCGACTGCTGGAACGGAATGGGGTCGATGTCGTATTTTGCCGCGGTGAGGAGCTGACCTCGGAAGGTTACACGAAGGTTACCCTCGGCCAGCAGGGCAGGGGCCTGGGCCATCAGGTCCGCCATGGCGATCTGAAAGGGAAACGTGACGGTCTCGGTTCCTTCGGCGTTGACGGGCTTTACGCCGTTGAATGAATCGACGAACAACTGTTCATCGTAGAGGTCCACGGCGTAATCGACCTTTGAAAGATCGAGCCGGCTCGCCATGGTGTTGCCGACAAGGACCTTCGCCTGGAACTTCATCAGCTTTGGGGTGAAGGACACGGACGTGAACTCGCTCACGCTGACGGTGGGCGCCTTTCCCTCGACAGGCCCCTCCTGGCTGGCGCACCCGGCCAGGAGAACAAGAAGCCCGCAGGCAAGGGAAACGATCGGATATCGCTTCATATGGACAGGAAGCATACAGCCTGCAGGGGGATTTATCAGCCACCTCTCGGACTTGAACCGAGAACCTCGAGATTACAAAACTGAACGCCAACGGATATTGGAGATATACGGGGTGTTTTCGGCCCTCTTACCCCCTATAGGTTGACGTGCATTTCATCAACCACTTGTCAACCGCATGTCAAGGCAAGGTTGAAATGTCACCAGTGTCGGCAGACCCAGCACCCTTTTCAGGACCCCTCGGCCGTCCTCACCACCAGCTGGTTGATCTGCCGTGCGACGTTCTTCACGTCTGTGATTTCCAGCAGGCCGTTGACCACCACGCGGAGCTCGGAATACAGGTGCGGGAAGTCGCGTGTCACCGTCGTTTCATCTATGGGAGCGCTCCGCGAGGCGAGCATCGTTTTGGCCTCCGAGAGCAGCCTCAGGTAATGCCCCGCATCCTGCAGGTACCCGCGGTCGTTCACGAAACCGTGCCCCATGGCCAGGTGGTCCCAGTCCCTCTGCTTCAGGGCGTCGATTGCCTGCCTCCATCTCGTGATGTAGGACGAATGGAAGTACATGTACTTCTGCGGCACGACCATGTCGCCCGTAATGGCTTCTCGACGGGCGGCACCGGGGTAGCCGTCCAATTTCACCTGGGCAATCCCCTGGCGCGTAGCGATGAGCGAAACGTCCGTCCGCTTCAACGTGCGGAATCCCGCGACGTGATCAACGTGGGCGTGGGTCAGGAGGATCTAGCGGACACGCTTTCCGGTGATCCTCTCCGCCTCGTCGATGAGCTCCTCGTCCGGCGACACACGCGAGAGGTTCCCCTCGTACACAATCTCGTTGATCATGCAATCCCCCTGCTGCGTCAGCCGAGTGCGGTTTCCAGAATCTTCTGCACGTCCCGGGCGTCCAGCTTCTTGATGTCGCCGCGCTTTTCGCTCTTCTCAGCCATTTCGCTGAATCTCTCGGAGCCGATCTTCACCTCTGACAGCTTCGTCGGAAGCCCGAGGCTTCGGAAATACTGCTCCAT
>JBEKVA010000471.1:0-3315 GCA_049514475.1 Spirochaetia bacterium | reverse complement strand
ACCCATTCCCTTTTCCCCCGTCAGCCGTCTGGACACGGCGATGGGGAACGGTAGTCCCGGGTAAGATTCTTGGATGAGGCAAATCAGGTCCTTGGGTTAGAATTCTGGTGAGGCAACGCGCTAACTTGACATCACCCGCCATCATGGCTACATTGGGCGTGAAACATCTATCGGGGGGCTCGGTAAAGACCGGGCTGAGATGGCGGCTGTTAGCCGCCGACCCGTTGAACCTGATCTGGGTAATGCCAGCGCAGGGACGGTCTAAAAAATGCAGCCGCCCCCGCACAGGGGCGGTTTTTTTTGAAGGGGAGCGCATGACACCGGTTCGTACGCTGCGGAAGATCCTTCCACGATTCCAGGCACCTCCCGAATGGGGCATCGAGCCCGTCCCCCGGGACCACAGGGTGCTCCATTTCAAGGATTTCATGGTGCTCTGGGGTGACCTCGGCATCGGGCTCCTGGTCATGCTGACCGGCACGTTCCTGGTGCCCGGTCTCAGCCTGGGCTCCGCCCTCCTGGCCGTGCTGATCGGCAGCGCCGCGGGGAGCGTCCTGCTTGCCCTCATCGGGTCAATCGGCAGCGCAACGGGCGCGCCGACCATGGTGCTCCTGCGCCCCGTGCTCGGCATTCGCGGCTCCTGGGCACCGACGGTCCTGAACGTCCTGCAGCTCATCGGCTGGACGATCTTCGAGTTCGTCGTCATGGGGGTGGCCGCTTCTGTCATCGCCCGCATGCTGTTCGGGTCAGGCAGCTATGTCCTGTGGGCGGCGGTATTCGCGGCCATAGTGATCGTCATGGGGGTGGGAGGCCCCATCGGCTTCGTGCGCCAGTGGCTGGAGAAGTTCGCCGTGTGGATCGCCCTTGCCACCGGGATCTGGCTGACGGTACACGCCTTCACCACGATGGATGTCCCCGCGCTCCTGCGGCAGCCCGGCGACGGGTCGCTGCCTTTCGGCCAGGGTGTCGATCTTGCCATTGCGCTTCCCATCTCGTGGCTCCCGCTGGTAGCCGACTACAACCGCTTCGCGCGCTCCCCGCGAAAGGGCTTCTGGGGAACGATGCTGGGCTTTTTCATCACCAACGCATGGTTTCTCTCACTCGGCGCCCTGCTCCTGCTCGGCTCCAAGGTGGCGCAGGAGCCCCGGGACTTCGCCTCCGCCATCGCGCTCACGGCCGGCTGGATCGCGCTCCTCATTCTCCTTGCCGATGAGACGCACAATGCCTGGGCCGACCTGTACTCTTCCGCCGTCTCCCTGCAGAATCTCTTCCCGAAGCTGAAGCAGCGCTGGCTCATCGTGGCACTCGGCGCCGCATGCCTCCTGGTGGCTGTGTTCCTCGACATCACCCGCTACCAGAGCTTCCTTTACCTGATCGGATCGTTCTTTGTGCCCCTGTTCGGAATGCTCGCCGCTGATTTCTTCGTCACCCGCGGCAGGCGCTACCGGGTCGAGGAGTTCTACCGGGACAAGGGGGCGTACTGGTACAGCGGCGGGGTGAACATTCTCGCGGTGATCGCATGGGTCGCCGGCATTACCGCCTATCATCTTGCAAACCCCGCAACCCTCGGCGCATTCATCCCTGCCTGGCAGAAGGCGGTCCCCGCATCCCTCGGGCTTGCCGGTGGGTCCCTGCCTTCTTTCGCCGTTGCATTCCTTCTCTCACTGATCTTCGCGGCAGCCTCAGGCCGCGTGAACCGAAAGGAGCCTTCAAAATGAGAGACAAAGGATCGAAAGGCCTGCCGAACGCCACGGCATACGGGGAGACCGCCGCGGAGCTGCTCTCGCGCATCCGCGAAAGACATCCCCTGATCCACCATATCACCAACTGGGTGGTCATGAATGACACGGCCAACGCAACCCTTGCCCTGGGAGCCCTCCCCGTGATGGCGCATGCGCTGCAGGAAGTGGAAGAGATGGTCGGCGCGGCAGGGGCCCTGGTGCTGAACCCCGGGACTCTTTTCCCCGATCTCGTGGAAGCGATGGTCCTGGCCGGCAAGCGTGCTAACACGCTCGGTATCCCGATCGTGTACGACCCCGTGGGCGTCGGGGCCACCGCCTACCGCAACGAGACGGGCGCGCGGCTCCTGAAGGAGCTGCGGATACAGGTCATCAGGGGCAACTCGGGGGAGATCGGAGCCCTCGCGGGCGCTGGCGGGGTCGTCAAGGGCGTGGAGTCGGTGGAAGGCGTGGCTGATCCGCTTGCCGTTGCTCGCGACCTGGCCTCCCGCCGCGCCGCCACCGTTGCGATCACCGGCAAGCGCGACATTCTCTCCGACGGCACGCGTTCCCTGGGAGTCGACAATGGCCACGAGATGCTGAAGACCATTACCGGCACGGGCTGCATGGCAACGACGGTGATCGCCGTCTTCTGCACCGTGGAACCCGACAGGCTGATCGCCTCCGCGTGCGCGCTCGCCTGCTACGGTCTTGCCGCCGAACGAGCGGCACGCGGGACCCGGGGGCCGGGCTCCTTCCGCGCTTCGCTCCTGGACGAGCTGTACAGGCTGACACCGACCGAGGTTGCCGGGGGTGTGCGCATCGTGGAGCTCGGGTAACCGTGCCACGCTCCACGGCCGGGGCGGTCGCCGCCTCACTGTATACGCTGTACCTCGTCACCGATGAGGGGCTCTCCAGGGGTCGCAGCCAGCTGGCTATTGTGCAGGCCGCCATCCGCGGCGGAGTCACCATCGTCCAGTACCGCCAGAAGCAGGCCTCAACGCTGCGGATGATCGAAGAAGCGGGAGCGCTCCGCCGGTTCTGCCGGGAGGCAGGCATCCCGTTCATCGTCAACGACCGCATCGACGTGGCCCTTGCCGTAGGCGCCGACGGGGTACACGTCGGCCAGGAGGACATGCCGGCCTCCCTCGCGCGGCGGCTCATCGGGAAAGACATGATCCTGGGTGTGTCCGCGGGAAGCGCGGCCGAAGCGCAGAAGGCCGTGGAGGATGGGGCGGATTACATCGGGGCAAGCCCGGTGTTTGCAACCCCCACGAAGCCAGATGCCCCTCCGCCGCTCGGACGCGAGGGGCTGCGGAGCCTCTGCCGCGCCGTGCACATCCCCGTCGTGGCAATCGGCGGCATGAACGCAGGCAATGCCGCCTCCATGCGGGAGGCAGGGGCCGCGGGGGTTGCCGTTGTGTCGGCCATCGTTGCCGCAGACGACGTGGAGTCAGCGGCGCGAGCGCTGCGCGCTGTCGTGGAAAAAGTGGGGACACGATGAAAATATCACAGCTTGGGGAGTTCGGGCTCATCGAAAGGATCCGTGCCGCGGTCCCGGCCGCGGGTCCGGATGTCATCATCGGCATTGGCGATGACG
>JBEKVA010000470.1:0-3315 GCA_049514475.1 Spirochaetia bacterium | reverse complement strand
TGCCTGTCAGCTCTTCGAAGTAATGGTGCACCGAGGCAAGAAGGGACGCCTAGGTTGTCCTGCGGCAGACTACGAGGTTGAATACGAAGCGTGTTCCGGCAACCTTGAACTGGGCCCCGAAGGGAGGATTGGCGCGCAGGCTCTTTCCCGGGTAGGTCCCCAGGTCCTTGCTCAGCTCCAGCCGCTCGCTGAAGATGAAGCCGAAGCCTCCGCTCCTGCTCACTACTGCTCCCCACCCTTCGTTCAGTCCGCCGAGCACTTTCTCCATGACACCCGGGTCCCTGATGCTGTCCGCGGCAACGACGTCGAAGCCGGCAACGGCAGTCGAAAGGGCCGTGTATGTATCTGCCGCGGCCGTGCCCATGCCGAGCTCGGCGATGCGGACCTGCTGGCCGGTTGCCGCCGCGGGGGCGAGGGTCGCGATGAGGAGGGCACAGAAAGGAAGGAAGAGCGTGTTCGTCCGGGTCATCTTTTCCAGTATCGGCGGTTCTACCTCCGCGCTATCGCGGCATCGGCGGTGCGCGTGTATTCCTCGGACGCCGCCGCACACCGAAATTAACACGAACTTAACGCAACCTTCACCGGCGGCTAACAGCGGACAGGGACATTCGCCGCAGCATGTTATGCAGCAACCACGTCTCACGATTCTCGTGAAGGAGGATTACCACACATGAACATCAAGCGATTGGCCCTGGCGGCCATGATCCTTGCCCTCGCGGCAGGCCTCGGCTTCTCCCAGGAGCTGACGGGCGCCGGCGCGACCTTTCCCGCTCCCTTTTATACAAAGGTGTTCGACCAGTACGCCAAAGAGTTCGGCGTGAAGGTCAACTACCAGGCGATTGGCTCCGGCGGCGGCATTGCGCAGATCAAGAGCAAGACCGTCGATTTCGGCGCCAGTGACGCGTTCCTGAAGGACGCGGACCTGGCGGCCATGCCCGCCGCGGTCCTGCACATCCCCATGGTGGCAGGCGCCGTGGTGCTCACCTATAACCTGCCCGGCAATCCAGAACTGAAGTTCACCCCCGACGTCCTAGCCGATATCTTCCTGGGGAAGATCAAGACGTGGAACGACCCGCGCATCGCCGCGATCAACGCCGGGGTCAACCTGCTGAAGAGCACAATCACGGTGGTGCATCGCTCGGATGGAAGCGGAACCACCAACGTGTTCACCGACTACCTCAGCAAGGTCTCTGATGAATGGAAGACGAAGGTGGGATCCAACACCTCGGTATCCTGGCCGGTCGGCATCGGCGGCAAGGGCAACGCGGGAGTGGCGGGCCTGGTGAAGCAGCTGCCCGGCAGCTTCGGCTACGTCGAGCTGATCTACGCGCTGCAGAACGACATGCCCTACGGTCTGCTGAAGAACAAGGCCGGCGCCTTCATCAAGCCCAGCCTCGCCTCTACAAGCGCCGCCTGCGCGGTGGACATGCCGGATGACACGCGCGTCAGCGTGACCGACACCAGCTCTCCCGACGGCTACTCTATTGCGGGTTTCACCTGGATACTGCTCTACAAGGAGCAGAACTATGCCAACCGGCCGCAGGAAAAGGCCGATGCGGTGGTGAAGATGCTCTGGTGGATGACGCACGAGGCGCAGAAGTACGCCGAGCCCCTCGCTTATGCACAGCTGCCCGGCCCGGTGGTGAAAAAGGCGGAGGTCATCCTGCGCTCCGTCACCTTCAACGGCACCCCTCTGATGAAATAGGGAAGGATTTGATATAGGATGATCAGCAAGGCGCGGCGGAAGGCATGAAGAGGGAGAAGCTATCGGATAAGGCGTTTCGAACCACCCTTACCCTTGGCGGGATTGCGGTGAGCGTGTTGCTCATTGCCATCTTTCTCTCCCTGCTCATCTCCTCCCGGCCCGCCCTGGTCGCCAACGGCTTCAAGTTTCTCACGGGGACGGCGTGGGACCCGGTCACAAACACGTTCCAGGCCGTTCCCTTCGTTTTCGGCACCCTCCTCAGCTCTTTGATTGCCCTTGTCATTGCAACGGTTCTGTCCCTCGCGCTGGCCATCCTGATGGGCGAGTATTTCCGCGCCGGGGCATTCTCTTCCATCATGCGTACCGCCGTGGAGTTGCTGGCGGGAATTCCCTCCGTGGTATACGGCTTCATCGGGCTTTTTTTTCTCGTCCCTGTCATGCGCGTGATCCAGATGGCCGTCGGCGTGCCCCCCTTCGGCGTTTCGATCCTGACATCCTCGATTCTCCTTGCGTTCATGATCCTGCCGTACTCCGCCTCCATTGGCAGGGAGGTGATCACCCTCGTCCCCGGGGACCTGAAGGAAGCGGCACTCTCCCTGGGAGCCACCCCGTCGGAAACCATATGGAAGGTAACCCTTCCGTACGCCCGGTCGGGTATCATGGGGGGCGTGCTCCTTTCCCTGGGCAGGGCGCTCGGGGAGACGATGGCGGTGACCATGGTGATCGGCAACTCCAACAATCTCACCCTGAACGTGCTGGGCCCCGGCAACACGATGGCCAGCCTCATTGCCAACGAGTTCTCCGAGGCCACCACCGAAGTCTACCTCTCCAGTCTCATCGAGATCGCGTTGCTGCTCTTTGTCATCAGCACGCTGATCAACATTGCTGGAAAGCTCGTCATCAACCGCATGGGGCAGGTGGGCTGACATGGAACAGACAACGGCGGGCGCCCGCGCGGCGTCGGGGCGCAGGACGACTCTCGGTGACGCGGCTGTCAAGGGCCGGCTCAGGGCGGACAGCGGCTTTCGGGGCGCCGTGCTCGCCCTCTCCCTCGTGGCGGTCGTCCCCCTGGCGCTGATCCTCCTGTTCATCATCGTTCGAGGCGCCTCCTCCATCAACTGGCATTTTCTCACCGAGATGCCGAAGCCCATGGGTGAGGCGGGCGGAGGGATCGCGAACGCCATCGTCGGGACCCTGCTCCTCATTCTCATCGGCTCGGTCATCTCGATTCCCCTGGGAGTGACGGCGGGTGTCTTCCTCGCCGAAAGCGGGAAGACCCGCCTGGGCACCCTTGCGCGGCTTTCCATCGAGACCCTGATGGGAATCCCCTCGATCGCGATTGGCCTGGTGGCCTATATCTGGGTGGTGAAGCCCATGGGCCACTTCTCGGCGCTTTCGGGAGGTATTGCCCTCTCGATGATCATGCTGCCCGTCATCACCCTGGCAACCGAAGAGACCCTGCTTCTGATACCCAACAGCCTGCGGGAGGCGGCCCTCGCCCTCGGGGTCTCCTACCCGCGCACCATCATGAAAGTCATTCTTCCTGCAGGGCTGAGCGGCATCGTCACCGGCACGCTGCTTGCCGTTGCGCGCGGCGCTGGGGAGACGGC
>JBEKVA010000469.1:0-3327 GCA_049514475.1 Spirochaetia bacterium | reverse complement strand
GAGGCGCTGCTCTCCGGGTGGGTGCAGAACTACCATGAGCACCGGGTGAAGAAGATGCTCGCGCGCACCGGCCTCTACGAGTTCGAGAAGATCGACATCAAGGGCTACCTCGACCACTCCACGCACTTCTTCCCGCTGCAGCTCACCGGCGAGCCGGGCCTCTCCTCGGGGTCGGCCCTGCATCACTTCGTGGACAAGTACTGCGGCACCATCAGCGTCGGTCCCTTCGGCTGCATGAACTCCCGCATGACGGAGGCGGTTGCCACGGTGGAGATGACCACGGCGGGCAAGGAAAAGGCGGCAGCCAACGCCGGCACCCGTGTCGACCTCGGGCACATCCGCGAGCGCGTGGACACCCTTCCCTTCCTCAGCGTCGAGCTTGACGGCAACGTGTTCTCCCAGATCGAGGAGGCGCGCTTCGAAACCTTCATGCTGCAGGCGAACCGTCTTGCCGCGCACATGCAGGAGCGCCGGAACGGCGGAAACGGGAACGGCGGCGGGGGAACCGCACCGCAGGGCTGAACAGTTTTCTTGACCGGGGCCATGCCGGTGCCTATTTTCAACGCGGAAGACTATGACACACACGGCAATACTCGGTTATCCCCGCATGGGCCCCTCCCGCGAGCTGAAAAAGGCACTGGAGAGGCTCTGGTCAGGCCAGGGAGATGAGAGCTCCCTGAAGGCAGAGGCGGAGCGGATCCGGCGGCGGCACTGGGAGAGCCAGGCCGCCGCCGGCATCGACTTCATTCCCTGCGGAGACTTCTCCCTCTACGACCACGTGCTGGACACCGCCGTCATGGTGGGGGCGGTGCCGACGCGTTACGGGTCGGCCGAAGGCACGCTCCCTCTGTCTGCCTATTTCGCCATGGCGCGCGGGGCGCAGAAGGACGGCAGGGACGTTCCTGCAATGGAAATGACAAAGTGGTTCGACACCAACTATCACTACATCGTTCCCGAGCTCGATCGGCGGCAGGCCTTCCGCCTGACGGCGGCGCCGCTCTTCGAGCAGCTCACCGAGGCGAAAGCTCTGGGCATCAACGCACGCCCGGTCATCCTGGGACCCGTGAGCTTCCTCTCCCTGGCAAAATCCGCGGACGGAAAGACACACCCGCTTTCCCTCCTCGATTCCCTGCTCCCGGTTTACCGGGAGGCGCTGGCCCGCCTGGCGCAGCTTGGCGCCGAATGGGTGCAGGTGGACGAGCCTGTCCTTGTGACAGACATCGACGAGCCGACGCAACGCGCCTTTCAGAGCGCCTACCGGGAGCTGGCCCGCGGGGCGGGCCCGAAGCTGATGCTGACTGCCTACTTCGGTGACCTTCGCGAAAACCTGGAGATGGCGCTGGAGCTGCCGGTTGCAGGGCTGCACCTCGACCTAGTCCGCGGGCCTGCGCAGGCGGAGCAGGTCGGCAGGCGCGCACCGAAGGACCGCGTCATTTCCCTCGGTCTGGTGGACGGCCGCAACATCTGGAAAGCAGACCTCGCTTCAGCAATCGGCACCGCGGAGCGGATTGCAGGCGCACTGGGCGGGGACCGCCTGATCGTCTCATCCTCGTGCTCTCTCCTGCATTGCCCCGAGGACCTTTCCGGGGAGACCGGCCTGGATCCAGAGATCGCCGGATGGCTGTCGTTCGCCCGTCAGAAGCTGGACGAGGTTGCCCTCATCGCGCGGGCGTTGAACGCGGGACGTGACAGCATTTCCGCGGAGCTGGCGGAGAACGCCCGGCTGCGTGACAGCCGGCGCACATCGGCGCGCGTGTCCAGCGCCGAGGTGCGAGCCCGCCTTGCCACCCTCACCCCGCAGTCGGCCAAGCGGGAGAGCTGCTACGCGGATCGGCGGAAGAAGCAGGCGGCGGCCGTTGCCCTGCCGCCGTTTCCCACCACCACCATCGGGTCATTCCCGCAGACGCAGAAAGTCCGCGCCATGCGCGCCGCTTTCAAGTCGGAGGCCATCAGCCTCGAGGAGTACGAGGAGTACCTTCGCGATGAAATCAGGCGCACGGTGCGCCTGCAGGAATCCCTGGGCCTCGATGTCCTGGTGCACGGTGAGTTCGAGCGCAACGACATGGTGGAGTACTTCGGGGAGATGCTCTCGGGCTTCCTCTTCACGAAAAACGGGTGGGTGCAAAGCTACGGCTCGCGGTGCGTGAAGCCGCCGATCATCTACGGGGACGTGGAGCGGCCGAAGCCCATGACGGTGCGCTGGTCCTCCTACGCGCAGTCGCTCACCCAGCGGCCGCTGAAGGGCATGCTGACGGGCCCCGTGACCATACTGTCGTGGTCATTCGTCCGTGACGATCAGCCGCGGGAGCAGACCTGCCGCCAGATCGCGCTGGCCATCCGCGACGAGGTACGCGACCTGGAGGCCGCCGGCATCAGCCTGATCCAGATCGACGAGCCTGCGCTGCGCGAGGGCCTTCCCCTGCGCGCCGCGGAGCGGGACGCCTACCTTGCATGGGCGGTGGAGTCCTTCCGCATCGCCTCCTCGGGGGTGAGGGACGAGACACAGATCCATACGCACATGTGCTACTCGGAGTTCAACGATATCGTGGCAGCAATTGCCGCCATGGATGCCGACGTGCTCTCCATAGAATCCGCCCGCTCGCGCATGGAGCTGCTGGGCGCGTTCCAGGTCTTCCAGTATCCCAACGAGATCGGCCCGGGCGTCTACGACATCCACTCTCCCCGTGTTCCCTCGGAGGAGGAAATCCGCGCGCTGTTGAAGAAGGCGCTGGAGGTCCTGAAGCCCGAGCAGCTCTGGGTGAACCCCGACTGCGGTCTGAAGACGCGGCAGTGGAAAGAGACGGAGCCTGCCCTGAAGGCCATGGTTGCGGCCGCGCGCCGCATGAGGGAAGACCACGCAAGAACCGCGGGCCGGGCGGCCCGTTCCTGAGCCCGGAGCGCGAGCCACGAAAACAGACTTCCGCGCGCGGCTTTCCCGGGAAGAAACGATCCTGTTCGATGGCGCAATGGGGACCATGCTCTACGAGCGGGGAATATTTCTCAACCGCTCCTTCGAGGAGGTCTGCCTTTCCGACCCGCGCATGGTCGTAGCCATCCACAGGGAGTACCTGGAGGCGGGCGCGGAGGTGCTCACCACCAACAGCTGGGGCGCCGGCATCCCGAAGCTGCGCGCCGCGGGTCTCGTGGAGAAGTTCGCCCCGATCAACGAGTGTGCCGTGTCCCTCGCGCGGCAGGCCATCGACGCGGCAGGGCGCGGCGGCTTGGCATACGTCGCGGGCTCCATCGGCCCGCTGGGTGCACGGATCGAGCCAATAGGACCGCTGCCGGTTTCCGAGGCGGAAGGCTATTTCGCCCGGCAGGCGAAGC
>JBEKVA010000468.1:0-3330 GCA_049514475.1 Spirochaetia bacterium | reverse complement strand
CACCCGCTTCAGTGCGGAGCACCCGCTTCAGTGCGGAGCACCCGCTTCAGTGCGGAGCACCCGCTTCAGTGCGGAGCACCCGCTTCAGTTGCCGCCCACGTACGAGTCGTAGCTTTCCTGGGAAATCAGGAGCTCAAGCTCCCGCGGGTCGCTCATGTCGACCCCGAACAGCCACCCTTCCCCGAGCGGGTCATCGTTGACCAGCCGGCACTTCTCCTCCGAGGTGAGCACGGCGTTGATCTCGGCGATGCTGCCCGAGAGCGGGCTGTAGATCTCGCTGGAGGACTTCAGGGAGTCCACGGTGCATGCCACCTCGCCGCGTTGCACGCGCGCGCCGACAGAGGGCAGCTCGACGTACGCGATGTCACCGAGCTCCTTCTGCGCGAAGTCGGAAATTCCTATCCGCGCGCGCATTCCCTCCACGAGCACCCAGGTGTGGTCCTTGCTGTACAGGCGCATGGGCATGCCTCTCCCCTCAGTCGAGGAGGGGATTGCCGTTCGGGGAGCCACCCGAACCGGCCCCTCCGCCGACTCCTGTCGTGTCCGTGGGCGTCTGCCCGGAGACCGCCCCCCTGATGTCGGGATTGTTCAGAAGCGAGTTCTTCAGGTTTTCCAGGGTAGTGTCGGTTTCCGTGGCGTTGTACTCGTCAATCTCGTCGAACGTCCTGGGCTCCGTGCCTTTCAGGAATATCTCGGTGATCGTCCTTCGCGTGAAGGCGGTGGGAAGCAGCCCTGAGGTGGCGCTGACCACGACGTCGGTGAGTCCGGTCTCGGGGCGGGTGAACTTCTTCACCGGCAGGTTCTGGTGGATGGCCTTCATGTACCTGGCCCACGTGGGCCCGGCGATGGCGGCGCCGGTGAGCGCGGTGCCCAGCGAGCGGTTGCCTTCGTCGAAGCCGTACCAGACCGCCGTGGTGACGTGCGGGGAGAAGCCCACCGTCCAGGCGTCCGACCAGTTCTGCGTCGTGCCCGTCTTCGCGGCAAAGGGCTGGCCCTTGTCGCTCCAGATGTCCAGCATGTTGCCGACCCCGCCGAGGGTGCCTTCCTTGATGGTGGACTGCAGGATGCTCGTCATGATGTAGGCCGTCTGGGGGCTCATGATCTGGGCGGCATCCCCCTTGCGGCTTTCCTGGGCCATGACCTCTTTTGCCGGTTCCAGGATGATCTTGCCGTTGCGGTCCTCGATGTAACGGATGGACACCGGCACCACCTCGCGGCCGGCGTTGGCGAACGTGGAGAAGGCGCGCGCCATCTCCAGCGGAGACACGGTCACGATGCCCAGTCCCAGGGGGTAGTAGCGGGGAAACCTGCGCTCGATTTCCGCGGGGTCCGTCACCCCGAGCATCCTGCTGGCCCTCTGGATGGCGGCGTCGAAGCCGATCCCGTCGAGCACCTTCAGGGACGGCACGTTCATGGATTCGGCCAGCGCGTCGCGCAGGAGGACCCTGCCGTGCCATTCCCCCTTGTAGTTCAGCGGCTCGTACATCGTGCCGTCGGCGTTGGTGAAGACAACCGGCGCATCCATGATCATGGTGGCCGCGGTGAACTTCCGCGAGTCAATGGCCGCCGAATAGTACAGCGGCTTGAATGCAGATCCCGGTTCCACCTGCGCCTGCGAGGCGCGATTGAACTGGTCAGCGGCGGAAAACTGCCGGCCGCCCACCATGGCCAGGATGTAGCCGTTGCTGGGGTCGATGGAGACCAGGGCGCCCTGCACCTGGCTCTTGCGGGTGACGGCCAGCGAGGAGGTGGTCCCCGCGTTCATGATGTCCTGTGCCTTTGTCAGGGTGAACAGGGAGGCCACCATCTGCACGACGGGGCTGATCTTTTTCGCGTATTCGCGCTTGGCGTTGCCCCGGACGTTCCGATTGCGGTACATCAGGTCATCAACGTCAAAGGTGAATCCCAGCAGGTCGATCATGGGCAGGAAGGAGTAGTTCGACGATGCGATCTTGGAGCTGGAAAGCGCTAGGTATTTCGCGTTCACGTCGTCGATGTCCTGTGCCATGCGGCGATCGGCCTCCCGCTGGTAGTCGAGGTTCAGCGTCGTGTGCACCACAAGGCCGTCGGTGAGGTAGTTGTATGAGCCCACCAGGAGGTCTTCGAGCTGTCCGCGGATGTATTCGCTGAAATACGGCGCCTTGTCCTCGCGGTCAAGGAAGGCGCTCGAATTGGACCGCGTATAATCGTAGCGTGACCAGTAGTCGTTGAAGGAGTCGTCGGCCTCCTTCTTCTTCGCGTAGCCCAGGTGCACCATCTGGTCTAGGATCTCCCGCTGCAGGCGGCGCGCACGCTGCGGGTTCTTGATGGGGGAGTTCAGCCCCGGGCTCGCCAGTTGGATCACCAGCATGGCCGACTCCGCGAGGGTGTCCTGCTCCACCGGGTGCTTTAAGTAGAACCTGCTGGCAGCCTGGACGCCCTGGGTGCCTGAGCCGAAGGGCATCTCGTTCAGGTACATCTCCAGTATTTCCTGCTTCGTGTAGCGGCGTTCCATCTGCACGGCCCACCAAAGCTCCACGAGCTTGCGCTTTATCGAAATGTCGGTTCGGTCGGCATAGAGCCGTCCCGCCAGCTGCTGGGTAAGGGTGCTGGCGCCAGAGACGTAGCGGCCGGTCATGATGTTGAAGAGCGCACGTACCAGGCCGCGGAGGCTGAATCCGTGGTGGGAGTAGAAATTGCGGTCCTCGCGCGTCAGCAGGGCATCGACGAGGTGCTGCGGCACCTGGTCGATGGTGATTGGCTCGCGGCTCTGCTCGCCGAAGAACTCGGTGATCTCGCGGTCGTTGATGTCGAGGATCTTCGTGGGAAGCGCCGCGTGGTGAGCGTCGAACTGCTCTTTGCTGGAGATGTTGCGTGTCGCGGCCAGGCCGACGCCTAAAAGGACGCCCAGGACGATGGCAACGGCGAAGGAAACGATCAGCAATATCTCAAAAATGGATCTTTTGCGGGGGGTTGAATGCACCTAAAAAGGATAAGAAGCATGGGGGGGGCGTGTCAACACCGGACGCCGCCAGGAACGGAAATATCGACGGGAGCGGAGGCACCTCGCGGGGAACATCATCAGCGAAAAAAGAGGCCGGCCCCCGAAGGAGCCGGCCTGCCTGATGTGGTGTCTTTCGACATAGTAAACTGGGAGGGGAACTATATCTTGGACACCAACATCTTTCTTATCGTCATCAACCCCTCACGAACTTTAGCCCTTTTCACCAGTGTCAGCCCTTTTCTCTTTGCGTGAGCCCCTTTTTTCGCGTCAGCCCTTTTTTCGCGTCAGCCCTTTTTTCGCGTCAGCCCTTTTTTCGCGTCAGCCCTTTTTTCGCGTCAGCCCTTTTT
>JBEKVA010000467.1:0-3331 GCA_049514475.1 Spirochaetia bacterium | reverse complement strand
AGGCCTACGCAGTTCTCTCCGATCCCCAGAAACGAGCGCTCTACGACCAGTACGGCCATTCCGGCATCGACCAGAAGTTCGCCCGGGAGGACATCTACAAGGGCACCGATTTCAACTCGGTTTTCGAGGGGATGGGGGACTTCAACCTGGGCGGGGGGTTCTTCGAGAACCTCTTCGGCGACCTCGGTTTCGACGTCTTCGGCACCCGCGGCCGAAAGGGCAGGGGCGGCAAAGCGCAGGCGGCAACACGCGGCAGGGACCTGGAGATTGCCGTGTCGGTGAGCCTCGAGGAGGCATACCGGGGAACGACCAAGACGATCACCGTGCCCCACTACGACGCCTGTCCCGTGTGCGGCGGAACCGGGGCGAAACCGGGGACCAGCCGCTCCACATGCCCTGACTGTCACGGCTCGGGCTCGGTCGTGACCTCCAGCGGCATCTTCCAGATGGCCCAGCCCTGCCCGCGCTGCGGCGGCACCGGCACCATCGTACAGACGCCGTGCGAAAACTGTCACGGGGAGGGCAACGTGCATGACTCGCGCTCGCTCTCGGTCACCATTCCCCCGGGCGTGGACACCGGTTCCCGCCTGCGGGTGAAGGGAGAAGGGGAGGCGGGGACCAAGGGAAAGGGTGACCTGTACGTGGTGGTCGAGGTCGCCCCGCACCCGCAGTTCCAACGGCAGGGGGCAAGCCTCATCGCGGAGCTCAGCATAGGCCTTCCGCAGGCCATCCTCGGCGCGGAGATAAGCGTGCCGACGCTGGATGGCACGGTCATGATGAAGATCCCCCCCGGCACGCAGAGCGGCACGATGTTCAGGCTCAAGGGCAAGGGGATGCCCGAGCTGCGCGGCAGGGGCAGCGGGGACGAGCTTGTAAAAGTTTCGGTGGTAATCCCGCGCGCGGTCAACGCACGCCAGCGGGAGCTGATCGAGGAGTTCTCCCGCGAATCTTCTTAGGCGGCGGCGCGGCGCGCGGCCGCCCCGCGCGGTCCGCTGGCGGCCCGCGGCCTACTTCCTGAGGATCCCCTCGTAGACCACGCACTCATCCCCGTGGAGCGTCACCGTCAGCCCGTCCTCCAGAACGCGCAGCGCGTCCGGCACCGTTGCGATTGCAGCGACATCGGGGGCGATGCCTTTGATCTGCTCGGGGCTGAGATACGATGACTCCTCCATCACGATGCCCTGCAGGCCGTTGAGAAGCGGCAGGAAGTCGGGCGTGAGGAAGCGGGCCAGAAGGATCTCGGTGCCGTCGTGCTTCAGCCGCAGCTCTGCATCCAGCGAATCCAGCACCCTCACGATCTTCCCTGAGCGGTACCCCCCGAATCCCCGCTGGCCCTTGGCCAGGACGCTGCCGATGAAATGGACCTTGATGGAGTTCAGCATGACGGGGGAGTGCAGCGGCACACCGGCAACGATCACCACCTTGTCGAACTTCTTCAGAAGGCCATTCTCCATCGCGACCGCCAGGGCGCTGTTCTGCATCACCTCGGCATTGTCGGCGAGATTGCAGAGCATGGGGTGTACGCCCCAGTAGAGGAGGAGCCGCCGCAGGACCGCCTCCTCGGGGGTCACGGCAATGATGGTCTGGCTGGGCCGGTACTTGCTGATCAGCCGCGGGGTGTTGCCGCGCAGCGTGGGGGCGATGATGGCGGCGGCGTTGATCTCGCGCGCAACCAGGAAGGCGCTGCGGGTCACCGCCTGCGCGATGTCTTCTCCGATGTCATCGAGGCGGAAGAACCGCCGCACCCGGGACTCGTACTCGGGGGAGCCCTCCACCGTGAGGGCGATGGAGTCCATCACCTTCACGGCGGCAACGGGATACCTGCCGCTGGCCGTCTCCCCGGAGAGCATCACCGCATCCGAGCCGTCGAAGATTGCGTTGGCCACGTCGGTGGCCTCAGCACGGGTGGGCCGCGGGTTGACGATCATGGAGTCGAGCATCTGCGTCGCGGTGATCACCGCCTTGTTCTGCTCGTGGCACTTCAGGATGATGCGCTTCTGCACCAGCGGGACCTCCTCGGTGGGCAGCTGCACCCCGAGGTCCCCGCGGGCAATCATGATGCCGTCGGAGACGCGGATGATCTCATCGATGTTCGCCACCCCCTCCGCGTCCTCGATCTTCGCGATGATGTGCATGCGCGAGCCTTCGCCCAGGAGGATCTGGCGGATCTCCAGGATGTCCTCGGGCTTCCTGACAAAAGATGCCGCCACGAAGTCCAGGCCCTGCGCCACGGCAAAGCGCAGGTTGGCCGCGTCCTTTTCGGTCACTGCGGGCAGCCGGCTCCTGATGCCGATGATGTTGGCGTTCTTGTGGGACCCCAGGCCGCCGCCGCTTCTCACGATGCAGCGCGTTTCGCGGCCCTGCACGGCGAGCACCTCCAGGTCGATCAGCCCGTCGGCAATAAGGATGTGCATGCCGGCCTTCGCCTGGTCCGGCAGGTCCGTGTAGGAGAGGCTGATGTGCTGCGCTGTGCAGGGCTCATCAGCGACGGTGACCGTCACCTCGGCGCCGGGCTGCAGCTCGACGGCGGCCCCTGGGGCGACCGTACCGGTGCGCACCTCCGGCCCCTTGATGTCAATGAGGATGGCCACGGGAATGCCCGTCGCCGTGCTGGCCTCCCGAAGACGCGCGATCGTCTGCGCGTGGGAGGCGAGGTCGCCGTGGGCCATGTTCAGCCGCGCGACATTCATCCCCGCCCTGAGCACCTGCGCGAGCACGGCAGGGTCCCCGGTGGCCGGGCCGAGGGTGCAGACGATCTTGGTTTTTCTCATCAGCTTCTCCAGTCGGAAAGACGGGGCATTGCTTTTTCCATGAGAGAGAGACAGCGGTCGCGTTCCGCGGCAGCAGGCTCCGAGCCCCACAGCCGCAGGAGGAGCTCCCGCGGGCTGCCGCCGGAGCCCTTCTCCGCCTCCATGGCGTAAAGGGCCGTTGCCGCCGCGCCAAGTGCCATGCACTCAGGGGTGATTCCCTGGCGCAGGGTAAGACGCATGGTGCCGAAAAACCTGTCGCTCCACCCGAGCTTGCGCAGCGGGTCGCGGATGATGCGGTCCACCTTGTCGTGCAGGAAGGGATTGGTGATCCGCCGAAGGAGGTCATCGGAGTAGTCCTTGAAGCCCGGCTCGGTGAACAGCGGGTCGCCGGTCCTCCCGTGCGTCGCGATCAGCGCAGCCCCCGACTCTGCAAGGAGAGCCTGTCGCCCGAGGGAGAAAAGCGTCTGGTCCCTGCGGACCTGGCTCATTGCCGTGCAGCCGCGCAGCCGGGCAAGGGACCCCAGGAGCGCGTGCACGGAATTGTGCCCGTACAGCTTCGCCTCCTCGAAGGGCAGCAGGTC
>JBEKVA010000466.1:0-3355 GCA_049514475.1 Spirochaetia bacterium | reverse complement strand
CTGGTGTTCATCACCTCTGACATGGGCAGGCTGGCGGAGCTTATCCGCCCCGCCTCCGCGCCGGCGGAGTGGGAGGCGCAGGGGGACTATTTCCTGCTGCGGGAACACTACGCGGCGGCCAGCGAATGCTTCAGGAACGCGGGGGCCACGGGAAAGGAGTCCCTTGCATCAGCGATGCTTTTGGCAAAGCAGGAGAACTTTGCAGGGGCGGCGCCCCTGTTCGAGGCGGCGGGAGACCGGCAGAAGGCAGCGGCCTGCTATATGCGGGCGGGCCTGTGGCGGCAGGCGCTGGCCCTCTGGAGTGCTCTCGGCGAGCAGCGCAACATCCTGGAGTGCTCGGCGCGCGTCCACGAGGAGGAGGGGAAGTTCACCCTGGCCGCCGGGGAATGGGAAGAGCTCGGCGAGGAAGACCGTGCTCTTACTGACTGGGAAAAGGCCGGCGCGTTCGACCGGGTCGGGCGGGCGCTTGCCGCACGCGGGGAAAATGCGCGCGCGGCAAAGCTGCTGGAAAAAGCCGGCCTGTTCGCCGAGGCCGCCGCGGCCCTGCTGAAGATCGGCCGCGACGGGCAGGCGGGAGACCTTTATTACCGGGCCGGGGATTTCAGGAACGCCGCGCGCTGCTTCAGGAAAGTCGGTGACGATGAAAAGGAGCTGCGCTGCCTTCGGCACATGGGAGACCAGCGCGCGGTCGCGCTTTTTCACCAGAGACGCGGTGAGACGCGGAAGGCCGTCGAGGCATTCGCCGCTTTCGCGGGGGCAGGCGATGCAAACCGCGCCGCGCTCGCCGCCATGATCCCGGAAGTGAAGACAAGCAGGTCCGCGCTCTCCGCGGCAATCATGTACGCGGCCCTCGGCATGCCGGAAAAGGCGGGGCCGCTGTTCCTGCGCGCAGGTGAGCATTTACTGGCCGCCCGTGAGCTGGAAAAGGCGGGGGATTTCCTGGGTCTGTCCGATTCCTATGCGGCAATGGGACGCTCTCTCGATGCGGCCCACGCTCTCGAGAAGGCCGGCCTCCCGCCGGCGGAGATGATCGAGAAAATGATAGAGTTGCTCGACGGGCATCTGGACTCCGCGGGCGCCAATGAAGCCAAAGCCGTGGATGCCCTCGCGGCTGAGGCGCGGCGCATGCTTTCCGCTGGACAGGCTGCCCCGGCGGCGGCTCGATTCCACGCCCTCGGTGACGAGGAAGGTGCCTTCGAGGCCTATCGCGCACTTCACATGCACGAGCAGGCAATACGACTGTTTCTTGAGCTTGAAAGCCCCGGCACGGCCATCCGTTATGCCCGGCTGCCCGAGGCGGAGTTTTCCCCGACATTCGTCGCCGCCCTGGTCGAGGAGCTCTTTGCCCGCGGGCCGGATCTCAGCGAGGAGGGAAGCCCCCTGGTTGACCTCGTCTTCCTCCTCCTTGCGCGGTGCCGGGCGGACCCGTTTCCCGACGCGGCGTCCCGGTTCATTGCGAAGATCCTCACCGCCATGTTCGGGCTTTTCGTGCCTGTCACAAGGATGACGGCGGTGGCCGTCGAGGTGCTGGTAAGGTTCCGGGCTGTCAACGCCATCATAATGGCCCTTCACCTGGAGCGGATGGATGATGCGGCATCACCGCAGCTGCGGTCCCTGCTGGAACGGCTTTCGCGGGCAGCGGGGGAATCGGGTGACCGGGAGCTTGCCGCCTGCGCCGCATTCCTGACGGATTCGCAGGCCTTCGAGCAAATCGCCGGCGCTCTGACGCTTTCCGCGGAGAACGTCATGGTGATCGGCTCCAGCCGCACGCGCTACAGGGAGGCGGTCGCGTTGCTTGAGGCCTCCTCCCATTTCGAGGAAGCGGACCTGATCTGCCGGCTCCAGGATGACCATGCGCTGGAGGCCGCGAACGAGGAAAAAAGGGGAGATATGAAGAACGCGGCCCGGTCCTACGCGTTTGACGGGGACTATGCGGCCGCCCTGCGCTGCTACACCGCCATCGGAGATGAACGCGGCATGGCCAGGATGCTGGAACGCCAGGGGAAGATCGGGGAAGCAATCGCCCTCTGGGAAAAGCTCGGAAAACCGAAGGAAGTGCAGCGGCTGCTGCGGAGAGTCTAGCCTTCCTTCATGACCGCCATCAGCCTTTCGGCCCCGTTCTGGAAGGCGGCGGCCGCCGAGCGGTATTCGAATCCGACGATCACGCTCAGCCCGCTGTAGATGGTCTCGTGGAGAAAGGCGTCGAGGAGCCTGAGATAGGCGCGGGAATCCAGGCGTGACTGGCGGTCCCGCAGGATGAGATCGGGCACGCGGAGCGCCTTGGCGATGGTGAGCAGCTGCCGCGTGCTGATCACGTGCAGCGCGCGCACGGCCTTCAAGTAGGCGGCGCGGTACTGCTGATCGCCTTCCACGAGGGTCCTGATCTGGCGGAAGCGGTCCCGCACCGCCCGCCCGCGGCTGTTTGTCCGGCGGGGGATCAGTGACCTGATCACGCCGATCAGGGTCTTCGACTGGAAGAGCTTGTGCAGGGAGAAATAGTACAAGAGGAGCGCCCCGTGGCTGCGCATCTGCGGACTGGCTCCCGCGGCCTTGTTCAGCGCCAGGAGAAAGCGCGCCAGCTCCTTGTCCATTGCCTTCTCGGGCCCGGCCGCCCGCCGGCTGGCAAAGGGGCCCCGCGCCTCCTCGAGCCGGGTGATCTCGCCGCCAAGCATGTCCTGCAGCCTCAGCATCTCTTTTCGAAGAAGGCTCTCTTTCACCTTCGACAGGAACCCCAGCAGAGCTGCCCGCTCCGCGGCGGTGAACGGCTGCGCGTCGGCGTGAGCGCCCGGGCCGCCTGCCGCGGGGGCCGCTCCCAGGAATGCCCGCGCCGACGGCCGCGCTATGGAAAGCAGGACCTCCCGCAGGAAGACGCCCAGCCGGGCAAGGTAGTCCTCCAGCTCATCGACATCGGGGTGATGCAGGATGTAGGAGGTGACGAGGTCCTGCATCCTGCGAGAGATCCCCAGCCTGCGGGAGGCGCTGACAAGAAGCCGGCCGTGCGCGTAGTCGAGGCTGTCCCGCATGCATTTCATCACGTGGATCACGGGATTGGGCTCTCCCTGCAGGAGATCGAGCGCCGGGTCCTCCGGGACGAACGCCAGGTCGTGAAGCGACGCGCTTTCCCGCGCGTTCAGCCTGTCGGCGGGCCCGACAAAGCGGTTGTAGTTCTCAGCGACTGCCCGCGGATCGAAGCCTTCCTTCAGCCGGCTCGTATAGCGGTTGTGCCATACGTGGATCCTTTTCCCCGGGTACAGCCGCTGGACCTCTTTTGCATATGCCCCGGCAGAGGCATGCGCCGTCGGCTCGGGGTTTGTGACCAGCACGAGGGCATTCATGAAGGCCAGGTAGGCGAGGT
>JBEKVA010000465.1:0-3364 GCA_049514475.1 Spirochaetia bacterium | reverse complement strand
CGGCGGCAAGGATGATGCGGGTCGGGATTTTCTTCTGATAGAAACCCTCGAAGTTCTTCCCGCGCGCGCCAATAATTGCAACCCCGACCACCGTGGCGCACTGGTCGGGCGGATAGGTCACGTTGGCTTGCACGAGGGGCTCTTTGCCGTCCATGATCATCTTGATCACGTTCTTGTCGCAAGCCCCTCCGAGGAAGTATTTGATGTCCTTTCTCCCCGACTCCTTGTAGGCTTGCAAGGCCCCGAGCATCATGTCGTCGTCGGCTGTGTAGACGGCATCGATGTTCTTGTACTTCTGGAGGTAGTTCTCCATCACCTTCAGGGCCTCGTCCTTCCGCCAGTTGCCCGGCTGCGAGTCGAGGATCTTCATCCCCGGGTACTGGGACGCGGTCTTCTTGATCGTCTCGGTGCGGACGGTGTTGATCGGGCATGGGATGCCTTCGATGAGCACAAGGTTGCCCTTGTAGTTGAGCTTCTTGCTCAGCCACTCCGTCCCCTCGCGGGTGTACCCCTCGTCGTCGTTGGACAGGTACGCGTCGTAGCAGACCTTGGAGGTCCCGCGGTCCATGACAACGGTGTAGATCCCCGCCTTCCAAGCCTTCTCAATGACCGATGTGACCGAAGCGTCGTACGGCCACACGATGAGCACGTTGATCCCCTTGGATATCAGGTCCTCGATGTCGTTTGCCTGCTTTGTCACGTTCTCCGCGTTGACGTACAGGAACTCGAGGTTCTTGTCCTTAGCCTTCCAGTCAGCCATCCCTTTCTTCGCCCAGTATATAGCCCGTGCCATATAGCCGGCGGTCGCCGCGGGCATCGAATAGCCTATTTTCAGGAACTTCTCTTTCTGCGCAAATGAAAGAGGGGCTGCCATCGCGATTACGAGGACGATGAGAATCATTCTTTTCATGGATTGCTCTCCTTTTGAATGAAACTGCCTCTTGTCAACACCTGTAAAAATCGCGGAGGGGACCGCGGGGGGCCCCGGGGAAGATGGTGGGAATGTTGACACGATGCGGAAAGGCAACACATGTCAGGCCTTCTGGCCCTGGATGTACACGGCGCCGATGATCACCAGGCCCTTGACCGTTCCCTGCAGGTAGGGGGACACCCCGAGCATGTTGAGCATGTTGTTGATGATGCCGAGAATAATGGCGCCCATGATGGTGCCCCACACGGTTCCCCTGCCGCCTGACAGGGGCGTGCCCCCGATGATGACCGCGGCGATCGCGTCGAGCTCGAACCCCATGCCCAGGTTCGAGGTGCTCACGGCATTGAACCGCGACGAGAGCATGACCGCGGAGATGCTCACAACGAGACCGCACAGGGTATAGGTCATGAACTTGATCCTGGCCACGTTGATCGCCGAGAATACCGCCACCCGGACGTTTGATCCTACGGCGGACACGTAGCGCCCGTACGCGGTGCTGTTGAGGACAATGGAAAGAACGACCGTAAGGATGATCAGCGCGATGACCGGGACGGGCACGAACAGGATCGACTCCATTCCGAATGTCCCGTAGTAGTTGCTGACCGAGCGGATCTCCCCCGCGCTCCCGATGAACAGTGCCAGCGAGCGGAAGATCGCCATGGTACCGAGGGTGACGATGAAGGGAGCGATTTTCCCCTTCGAGATCAGGAAGCCGTTCAGCGCCCCGGCAAGGGCGCCCAGGAGGAGTGCGGCAAGGATGCCCCCCGCCAAGGCAAGGAACTCGTTGCTAAACGCATTCATCAGGAAGTTCAGGCAGAGGATCCCCACCGAGGCGTTGAACGCCGCGACAGAGCCCACGGAGAGATCGATTCCGCCGCTGATAATCACGAATGTCATGCCCAGTGCGATCATCCCCGTGTACGAGACCTGGCGAAGAATGTTGAGGAGGTTCGTGACCTGCAGGAAATAGGGGCTCAGGACCGAGGATGCGACGAACAGAACGGCGAGCGCGACGAAGGGAGCGATCTTCTCGTATCGGATTTTTTTCAGGAGAACCATCGTGTTCGTGTTCATCTCGATGCTGCCTCCTCGTGGACTCCGGTCGCAAGAAACATGATCCGCTCTTCGCTGATCTCTTCCCCGTGGATCGTGCCCATTATCCGCCCTTCCTTCATCACGACGACTCGGTGACACATCCCTATGATTTCTTCCTGCTCGGAGGAGATGAAGATGCAGGAGAGTCCGCTCGTAGTGAGGGAATTGAGAAACCGGTAAATTTCATGCTTCGTGGCAACATCAACTCCCCGCGTCGGCTCGTTGACAATGAGTACCGTGGGGGCCGGGTCGATGCTCTTCGCCAGGGACACCTTCTGCTGGTTCCCGCCGCTAAGGTACTCGAGCTTGACGGTGAGCGACGGGGCCTTGATGTCGAAGCGCTGCTTGTGACGCAGGGCCGCCGCGTCCTCGCGATTTTTGGAGATGTAATTGACGAAGGAGGCGCAGTACGCGGGCAGGGACACGAGGGTGATGTTCTGCGTCACCGAAAAGCCCGTGAGGATTCCCGCCCCCTGCCTGTCTTCGGACAGGTAGTCGATCCCGTGCCTGACGGCATCCCGGGGACTACGGATGTCGATCTCTTTCCCGTTAATGAAAATACGTCCTGAAGAACGCTTCCTGGCCCCGAAAATAGCTTCTCCCAGCTCCGTTCGTCCCGCATCGACCAGCCCGGCAAAGCCCAGGATCTCTCCCTTGTGAAGCTGGAAACTCACGTCGTGGAGCACTCCCGGCACCGACAATTGCTGGACTTCGAAAACGACCTCGGGCGGCGGCGCCCTTTTCTCGGGGAAGACCTGGTTCAGCTCGCGCCCTACCATGCGCTGCGCCATCTCCAGCTCCGAGATCTTGTCGATTGTTTCCGTGAACACGACCTCTCCATCGCGCAGCACGACGACCCTGCTGCAGATGTCCTTCACTTCCCTCAGCTTGTGGGAGATGTAGATGATCGTGGTCCCCTGCTCCCGCAGGCGGCGCATCAGGCCAAAAAGAATGTCGATTTCGGGGCGAGTCAGGACCGTGGTCGGCTCGTCCATGATGAGCAGCCTGGCGTCCATGGCGACCGCCTTGCAGATCTCCACCATCTGCTTCTGGGCTGTGCTCAGTTTCTCGATCTTTTCGTCAGGCCTGATCTCCACCCCCAGCTCTCCCAGCAGTTGGGACGTCCGCTCCATCATCCGTTTCTTGTCGAGGAGCCCGGACTTCCTTCGCATCTCGGAGCCGAGAAAGACGTTGTCATACACCGTGAGCTCGTTGACGAGGTTGAACTCCTGGGGAAGTATGCTGATGCGGAGATTCTTGGCGCTCAAAGGGTCGGTTATGGCAACTTTCTTTCCTTCAAAACGGATCTCGCCTGCCGTGGGGGTGTAGATCCCGCTG
>JBEKVA010000464.1:0-3391 GCA_049514475.1 Spirochaetia bacterium | reverse complement strand
ACGTGTTGTCATACGGGCTGACCAGCCACAGCGGCGAGTACCCCTCGTCGCCGGGCAGTGTCGCCACGACATTGTGCGTCTGCATGGAACCCATCACGGTCCTGAATCCCGACATGGGTCCGCCTTTCGGCTGGTCGGGGTTCTTGTTGAAGGCGACGTAGATCGGGGAGACGGGGACCCCGCCGCCCGCGGTGGTCGAAAGCGGCGCCTCCGTGAAGCTGAAGTTGAACACGATCATATTGCGGTACCAGCCCTGGTGCAGCCCGATGTCGCTGCCCTGCAGCCGGTGACGCGCCGTCGACCCCTCGGGGACGATGGGGCGGTTGACGATCGTATCCGTCTTCTCCATCGGGTAGCCGGCATCCACGAGCGCCTTCAGGCTGCCCACGGAATTGGCCACGTACCCGTCGGGAACGACCACGTTGGTGACCTGCCAGAAGTCATTGTAGCCGGGATTTCCGGGGATGGCGTCGAAGATCGGCAGCTGCCCGCTCACCGCCATGCCGTCACCCCTGCGTACAAGCAGGTACAGGGTGGCCGGTGTCGTGGACTGCACGTCGAAATTGTAATACATCACCGTCTGCCCGTTCGGGCCAAGGCCCGTGGTGACGAACGGCGGCGTGTCGAAGTTCACGCTCTGGTTGGGACCGGGCAGCATGTTCATGCCATCCCGCACCTGCAGGTGCCCCGCTGCCGCGCTGAACCTGTCGATGACAGCCCGCGGGCTCTTCATGGGGTCCATGGCCATCATGGCAGGCGTCGCCATGCCGGAGGCATCCGTTGTCATGCCGGAGGCATCCTTTGCCATGCCGGAGGCATCAGCCTTCATGGGCGGCTTCGTCACGCCCATTCCCTGGTCAGTGGTCATTGTGCTGCCCGTGCTCATGCATCCGGCAAGCGCAAAAGCCGCTGCCGCGGCCGCGGCGACGAACAGGCTCCGAGAGAATCGTACACCAAGCATCATCAAGCCCTCCTCAAGCACCGAGGGTACGTATGCCCTTTCACGGAAGTGTCACGGCGGGGAAACGATTCGGTCACGCATGTCGTGACACTCTCAGGTCCGCCTCGGGACACTTCGGTGACCAGGCATGGCTACATTTCAATCATGAAGAGCATGCTTTTTCTCATCCTCCTTTCCACGGTGCTGCATCCCTCGGGAGTTTTCGCGCAACCCCCGATCCCCGCTGCCGGCTTCGCTGTCATAGAGCTGTTCACCTCGGAGGGGTGCTCGAGCTGCCCGCCCTCCGACGAGGCGCTCTCCCGTCTCGTGCAAGCGGCCGACAGGGAACACCTCCCGGTGTATACCCTGGAGTGGCATGTCGACTATTGGGATTCTCTCGGGTGGAAGGATCCCTTCGACTTACATCTTGCCACTGAACGCCAGTACGCATACTCCCGCGCGCTGCCTTCCTCCGTGTATACGCCGCAAACTGTCATCAACGGCTCCATCGTCCCGACATACGCGGGTGACTACGCCCAGGTGGACTCGATTGTGCGCTCCCTGGCGGCAGGCAGGCCCGCGGCAGGGCTTTCCCTCCAGGTGCATGCAGGCCCGCGAATCGGTGGGAGCAGCCCCGCCATTTCGTGGCGCGTCGGAGCCGAAATCACCCGCGCGCCTGCGGGGTCCGTCCTTCTGCTGGCGCTGGTGGAAAGCGGCCTGGGGGCGCGGCCGACGGCCGGCGAAAATGAGGGCCGGACGCTGACTCATTCGAATGTCGTGCGCGCCGTGGTGACGGGCCCCGCGGCAAGCGGTGAATCGCTGGTGACGGCGGGAGTCGACATCGACCCGCGGCGGTGTAGGATCATCGGACTCCTGCAGGTCCCGGGCTCCCTGCGCATCTACGCGGCGGCGCAGGCGTTCCTGCCCGCCGCGGCAGGGGCCAGGATCAGCGGGCGCGTCGTGGACGGCACGGGGCGGGGTGTGGCGGGGGTCCCCGTGCAGGCGTGCAGCGGCACGCTCTGTATCCCGGGAATCACGGGGAAGGACGGGTTTTTTACAATCCTTGGCGCGGAGCCCGGCCGGTATAGCGTCATCGCAGGCCCGCGGCAATCCGCGATGCCCGTTGTGACCGTGGGACGGGAAGATGTGTCGCTCGACCGACCCATCGTGCTGGGCGCGGGCAGCCGTCTCCTCAGCGGTCGATCTTCGTCCAGTCGATGGTCTCGCCAATCCGTGCGGCAACCGCTTCGACGTCGCCGTCGGTGTGGTACTCCAGCGGGGCCGCGCTCACCGAGATGCCGGCGGCGGAGCGGGTGACGCGCACCTCGCGATGGTGGGAGGAGGCGATGTTCTGCGTGAACTGCCCTCCCTGCCCCTCGAGGTGGAGGGCCCCATTGCAGGCGCAGATGTAGGTGTTGTTCTCGTCCTCCACGGCCACGAAGAAGCAGGTGCCGCGCACGCCCGCCACGGCAGTGGAGGTCCTGATGGAGAATCGCAGCTCGTCCCCCGGGGCGGCCGCCGCAAGATTTCGGAGCACCATGGCAATGGCACCCTTCTGCAGGGTGGCCCCCTTCGAGACGGCGTTCAGGTCGAAACGAAGCGTTGTGCCGGCGGCCATATGGACGATGTTCCTGCTGTTGAACACCACCTGGCACACGGAGTCCTTTGCCGTTGTGATGAGCGCGCCGGGCTGCACGTCGTCTCCCACGGCGGCAGGCGCCCCGTTCATCGTGACGTCCCCCTCGATGTAGACAATGCTCGCCTTGTCCGCCGCAAACGCGGCCGCGCCGGCGAACAACAGCACCAGGGCCAGGACAGCAGCAGTCTTCTTCATGGTTCCCCCTTGTCTCGACATTCTTATGAGATGATAGGTACGTGGGGAGCGTTTGTCAAAGAGTGGGGAGGGCAGGCGCGGGCCGCTCTGCGCGCGCACCGGCCGACACGCGCCGGCCTTTCAGCGAATCCCCTGCCGAATAGTCGATGTGCCGCCCAATGGAAGCAGCCAGCCCTTCCATGCAGAACGCGCACGCCCCCGCGGGCTCCTCGATGCAGCGCTTGCCCGGGTAGATCTCGTAGAGCTTCTTCGCCCTCACCGGGGTGAAGTTGGGCATGAGCACGTTCGCCCCGGCCTTCAGCCCCTGGATCCTGAAGTCCTGCTCCAGGCTTCCCAGGGCCGTGGTCGCCGGGAGATGGCTGTTGCGCGTGACGATCCGCGTCAGCGCCACCGCTTTCAGCGTCATCTCCACCCCGCCCCGCTGCTCGTCGGCCAGCGGCGTGCGCGGGTGCGGGATGAACGGGCCGATGCCGATCATGTCGAAATCATCGTGCGCGAAATAGAGGATGTCCCGTGCAAGGTGCGCCGGTGTCTGCCCCTTGATGCCCACCATGCACCCGCTTCCCACCTGGTAGCCGAGGGATTGCAGGTCCGCCACGCACCGCAGCCTGTTCTCG
>JBEKVA010000463.1:0-3392 GCA_049514475.1 Spirochaetia bacterium | reverse complement strand
CGCTATGCTTTTGCCATGCACGCTTCCGGCGCCCACGCGAGGATCGAGGTGAATGACGGCGCCCGTGGTTTCACCACGGAGAAGGGCCAGCCGCTGCTTTTCGCGCTGATGGCGGAGCGCATCTTCGTGCCCTCTGCATGCGGCGGCCGGGCCAGCTGCGGCCAGTGCAGGGTACGGCTGCTCGGCGCCGCCGTGGAGCACAATGAGAAAGAGCAGCTCCTTATCAGCCCCCGGGACCGGGAGCGGGGCATGCACCTCTCCTGCCAGCTCATCGTGCGTGGGGACATGCTGATCGAGGTCCCCGAGGGGCACCTGCATGCGCGCCAGCACACCGCGCGGGTGATCTCCGTCAGGGACCTCGCGCCTGACATGCGGGAGGTCGTGTTGGAGCTGCGGGAGCCCGCCGAGATGCCTTTTGCCGCGGGACAGTACGTCCAGTTCCTCCTTCCGGGGACTGAGAGCGCCGCGCAGCCGGTCTATCGGGCGTACTCCGTCGCCTCCGCCCCCTCCATCTCCGGCCTGCTGGCACTCGTCTTCGGGCGGGTACCGGGCGGCCTGTGCTCGGGATACGTGTTCGAAAAGCTGCAGGCCGGCGAGAGGGTCACCGTCAATGGCCCGTTCGGCGATTTTGTCCTGAGGGAAGGCGAGCGCGACATCCTCTTCGTTGCCGGCGGCTCAGGCATGGCCCCGATCCGTTCGATGCTCATGGACATGGCCGAGCGGGGCGTGGGCAGGACCGCCACGTATTTCTTCGCGGCCAGGACACGCGGCGATCTGTTCTATGTCGATGAGATGCGCTCCCTCGAGAAGCGGATGCCAGGCTTCCGTTTCGTGCCGGTCCTCTCCCATCCGCGGCCCGATGAACCGTGGGAGGGGGAGCGGGGAGGAATTGCCGCGGCACTGGCGCGCCTGCTTCCGCCGTTGACGCACCACGAGGCATACCTCTGCGGCAGCCCCGGCATGATCGATGCTTCCATCGGGGCCCTGCACGCCCGCGGACTGGCCAATGAACGCATCTTCTTCGACAAGTTCTGATTGCTTTGACGCGGAAGGCGCTGTATTATCGCTCAGGGAGGTAAGTATGGCTGTACACCTGTATCTCTCGACAATTCCTGAAGCGTTGATTGCCTCCATGCTGACGCCGCTTGACTTCGGAGCCTACTACGCCGTCGGCATGGAAAAGAAATCCCGCGGGCAGGCCCAGTTCTTCAGCGTTGACCGCGGGTTCTCCAGCGACTACTTCCCCATGGGGGAGATCGACAGCCGCTGCGTGCCGCATCCCAACGGGGAGCCGAAACACTCGGTGTACCTCTCAGTCTACCGGGTGCTCGAGCACGTGCCCCTCAGCGCTATTGGAAACCTTTACCTGTCGACCCGGGACGGCCGGGTGCTGGAGATCGCCCCGTCGAAGGCCCTGCCGAAGTTCCCGAAGGCTTTCCGCTTCTACCAGGAGATCTGCCCCGTGTCTCCCCGGGTGGTGAGCGGCCTCGACCCGCGGGAGTTCAGCACCTTTATGACCGACTCCAAGCGGAGCATCCACGTGCCGAAGATCCTCTTCGCCGAGCTGAGCCTCGGGGAGCTGGCGGCAAACCCCGAGACGGGGAGCGTGCGTGACCTTCCCTATCCGAATATCGAGCACTTACGCTCCTGCATCACGGAGCTGAAGAATGACCCTTCCAAGGGCACTAAGACGGTGGATCGCGCCGCTCCCACCGATTTCCCTTACCGCATGGTCAACAACGGATTCTATCTCGGCGACAGCAAGGCGATGGTCTATTATCCCATGCCGTCTGAGCGCGAGCTGCAGACGACACATTACGTGTGGTGGAGATCGGCTTCCGGATGACGTGAGGGAGGCCGGCGGCGCCAAATCCGCCGGTTACGGCGGCGCGTCGGCCTCCCTTTTTTTCGGAGGTGCGCATGCGGGACGAGCTGGCCTTGTACGGCGGGCCAAAAACGGCCCGGGAGCAGTTCCCTCCATGGCCCCAGTTCGCCGAGAGGACCCTCGCGGATATTCTCGGGCCCCTGAAATCAGGCCGCGTCGCCTACTGGTCGGGAGACCGCGGGCGGGAGTTCGAGGCCCGGTGGGCAGCTTGGGCAGGAGCACGCAGCGCCGTGTGCTGCTCCAGCGGAACCGCGGCATTGCACATGGCCCTGCTGGCCGCGGGGGTGAAGCCCGGGGAGGAGGTGATCGTTCCCTCCCACACGTTCCTGTCCACCTCCCTTGCCATATTGCACGCCGGCGCCGTCCCCGTGTTCTGCGACGTAAGCGATGACCAGACCATCGACCCGGCGGCAATCGAGCCGCTTGTGACCGAGCGCACGCGGGCGCTGCTCGTCGTGCATCTCTACGGTGTCGTCTGCGCCATGGAGCGGATACTCCCGCTGGCCGCCCGGCGCGGGCTGAAGGTCATCGAAGACTGCGCCCAATGCGTCGGGGGGGAGTGCCACGGAAAGAAGGCAGGCACGCTCGGGGACGCGGGCTGCTTCAGCTTCTCGCAGGGAAAGCACGTGTGCACGGGAGGAGAGGGCGGCATGGTCGTCAGCAACGACGATGAGCTGGCCGCCGCCTGCCGATCCCTGCGCGACTACGGGCGGGAGCAGGAGGGGAGCGGACCCGCGGCGCACGTGCGCATCGGGTACAACTACCGTCTCACCGAGATACAGTCCATCATCGGGCTGAACGAGCTGGAGCGCCTGGAGAGCTGGAATCTTCCGCGGCGCTCAGGGTTCGCGAAGACCTACGACCACGCATTTTCCCATCTTCCCGGCGTGCGCTGCCTTCCCCTGAACACGGCCGACCGGCGCAACGCCTGGTGGAAGTACCCCCTGCAGGTGGACCGGGAGAGACTTGCCTGCGGTCCCGAGGAGCTGCGCAGCGCCCTGGCGGCCGAAGGGATCCCTGACTGCGGGGGACTGTGGCCTGAATCATACACGGAGCCTGTCATGGCGGCGCGTTGCGGCGCGCGGTGTCCGCGGGCGGAGGCGCTGCGGGAGCGCACCATCGTGCTCGGCCTTCCCCCCACGTGGGAGCACTCGCACATCGAGCTGTGCGTGGCAGCCGTGAAAAAGGTCCTGCGCGTCTTCCGCCGCTGAGGCCCCAGCGGCCTTCGCGCGACCCTGCGCCCGCCGCTGGCCCTCTCACCTCTGTCTGCGCTACAGTGAAAAAACACGGAGGTGCTCTGCGTGATCGTGAGGGGAGTCGATATCCAGGTCCAGCGCGCACCTGCGTCGGGGGTGAGCGCACAGCTTGTCGTGTCCGTGGAGGACGGGGAGAGGGCCTCGGGCGCGCATCCGGATGAGAGCTCGGTGCGCGGGGCGTGCCGGAGCTTTCTCGAGCAGGCGCGCGCGCGGGGACTCCCGTCGGTGGCCGTGCCGGCTCTGGGGATAGC